>DATFKM010000465.1:0-3343 GCA_035268645.1 Paracoccaceae bacterium
GACCGCACATCGTCTCGGCCTTCGACGACGAACTGATGGGCGTGCGCGCCCGCATCGCGGAGATGGGCGGCCTCGCCGAGGACATGCTCGGCCAGGCGCTCGACGGACTCGAGCGGCGCGACGTCGCGCTGCTCGAGGAGGTGATCCTCCGCGACCGCCGCCTCGACGCGCTCGAGGCGGAGACCGAGGAGCTGATCATCCGCCTGATCGCGCTCCGCGCGCCGGTGGCGGGCGACCTGCGGCTGCTGGTCGCCTCGCTGAAGATCTGCGCGACGCTGGAGCGGGTCGGCGACCTCGCCAAGTCCACCGCCCGCCGCGGACTGGAGCTGGCGCAGGGCCGCCCGACGCGCCTCTCGGCCTCGGTCGCGCGCATGGGCCGCGTCGCGCAGCAGCGCCTCGCGGAGGCGCTCGACGCCTTCGCCTCCAAGGACAGCGCCCTCGCGGTTCAGGTGTGGCGGCGCGACGTGGAGATCGACGAGCTCTACAACGCCCTGTTCCGCGAGCTGATCACCTACATGATGGAGGATCCGCGGACGATCACCCTCGGCTCCCACCACATGTTCATCGCCAAGAACCTGGAGCGGATCGGGGACCACGCCACGCACGTCGCCGAGATGACCTATTTCACCGTCGAGGGCGAACCCCTCGACGCCGAGCGTCCCCGCGGCCCCCGCGGCTACGGCGAGGACGCGCCGGGCTGACCGGCCCCCGGCGTTTCCGGCGACGGCCCGCGGCGGGCCGGACGCCGCGCCCGTCCGTCCCGCCCGCGGGACGTCCACCAAGGAGAACCGGCCGATGACCGCCCGAGTCATGGTGATCGAGGACGAGGAGTCCCTCTGCGCGCTGCTCGAGTACAACCTGGCCAAGGAGGGCTACACGGTCAGCCTCGTGACCGACGGCGAGGAGGCGCTGTTCTCGATCGAGGACGAGAAGCCCGACATCATCGTTCTCGACTGGATGCTGCCGCACGTCTCCGGCATCGAGATCTGCCGCCGGATCCGCGCGCGGAGCGAGATCAAGGACACCCCGATCATCATGCTCACCGCCCGCGGCGAGGAGGACGACCGCATCCGCGGGCTCGAGACCGGGGCCGACGACTACCTCACCAAGCCCTTCTCGATGACCGAGCTGCAGGCGCGGATCCGCGCCGTCCTGCGCCGCTCCCGCCCGACGCTGGCCGGGGACGTCGCGACCTTCGGCGACATCGTGCTCGACCGGCAGGCGCATCGCGTGCGCCGCGGCGAGCGGGACCTGCATCTCGGTCCGACCGAGTTCCGGCTGCTCGACGCGCTGATGCAGCGCCCGGGGCGCGTCTTCAGCCGCGAGCAGTTGCTCGACCTCGTCTGGGGCCGCGACGTCTACGTCGAGATCCGCACCGTGGACGTGCATGTCGGGCGCCTCAGGAAGGCGATCAACCGGCGCGGCGACCGCGACCCGATCCGCACCGTGCGCTCGGCCGGCTACGCGCTCGACGAGACCTACGTCTCGCCCTGAGCGGCGCGAGGGGGGATCGACCCCCCTCGCGCCGCGCGCCCCCTTCGGCCCCGCATCCTGCCCCGCCGCCGGCGGCGACGGTCATGCCAAAACGGCGTATGTCCAAGAATGCTTTGAAATCATGGTTCTGGAGCCTTCTCGCGCGTGAGCGGGCGTCTCAGCGCAGATTGACCCGCAGCGCCGCGGCCGCCGCGAACGGCGCCACGGCGAGCGACAGCAGCGTCGTCGCCCCGAGGAACAGCAGCGCCGGCCCCGGATCGAGGCTCAGCCCCGCCCGTTCCGTCGCCTGCGCCCCGAAGATCAGCGTGGGGACGTAGAGCGGCAGCACCAGCACGCTCAGCAGCAGCCCGCCGCGCCGCACCCCCGCCGTCAGCGCCGCGCCGACGGCCCCCGCCAACGACAGCGCCGGCGTCCCGATCGCCAAGGCCAGCGTCAGCGTCCAGAGCGCCCCCTCCGGCAGCGCCAGCATCACCGCCAGCAGGGGCGCCGCCAGCGTCAGCGGCAGCCCCGTCGTCAGCCAGTGCGCCGCCGTCTTGGCCAGCACCGCCCCCTCCAGCGGCAGCGGCCCGAGCGCGATCCAGTCCAGCGAGCCGTCCTCGAGATCCGCCTGGAACAGCCGGTCGAGGCTCAGGAGGCAGGCGAGCAGCGCCGCCGTCCAGATCGTCCCCGCCGCGACGCGGCTCAGCGCCGCCTGCTCCGGCCCCGCGCCGAGCGGCGCCAGCAGCCCCGCCAGCAGGAAGAAGGCGAGGCCGAGCGGCCCGCCGCCCCCGATGCGGAAGGCGAGGCGCAGGTCGCGGCGCAGGAGCGCCCACGCCGCGTTCACGCCCAATCCTCGCCGATGAACGGGTCCGTCGCCGCCGCGCCCCCGGCCGCCGCCGCCGCGTCCGGCGGCCCCGCGCGCCGCGCCTTCAGCCGGATCTCGGGGCCGTCGAAGCCGAGCGCCACATGCGTCGCCGCCACCGCGAGGCCCCCCGCCGCGCAATGCGCCTTCACCACCCCGGCGAACACCTCCGCCGAGGCGGCGTCGAGCGAGACCGTCGGCTCGTCCAGCAGCCAGAGCGGCCGGTCGACCACCAGCAGCCGCGCCAGCCCCAGCCGCCGCCGCTGCCCGGCCGAGCACCAGCCCGCCGGATCCTCGGCCAGCGCGTCGAGGCCGAAGCGCGCCAGCGCCTCCTCGACCCGGCCCGGCCGGCCGAACATCTCCGCCCAGCCGGCGAGGTTCTCGCGCACGGTCAGGGCGGGCTTCACCGCGTCCTGATGGCCGGCGAGCGCCACCCGCTCGCGCCAGGCCTCGCCGTCGGAGATCGGCCGGCCGCCGAGCGTCGCCGTCCCCGCCGCCGGCGGGATCAGCCCGCCGAGGACGCGCAGCAGCGAGCTCTTGCCGGAGCCGTTGGGGCCGCGCAGCACCGCCGCCTCGCCCGCGCCGACGCAGAGCGAGACCCCCTCGAACACCAGCCGTCCCGCCCGCCGGCAGGCGAGCCCTTCCGCGATCAGCTCCATGGCGCAACCCATCCCCCGGCGGCGCGGCGGTGGCAAGGCGGCGCGTGGTTCCGCGCCTGAAGCGACGGGCACGGGGAACGCCGGCGGCCGTTCAGCGTAGTCGTCTCGACCGGGCCGCCCCGAGGCCGGCGCGGTCCTCCGTCGTCGGCGCCAAGGCGCCGCACCGCATACACTTGCATACAGATGCTCCGGCGCGTATGCCTCGCCCATCCTGTCGCCACCCGGCGCGGCCGCGCCCTCGCCCATCGACGGTCGCCGCGCCTCAGCCAAGGGGAGCCCCGCCAATGCCCATCACCGTCGGCACGGACGTCGCCAAGACCCGCCGCACCCTCGAGGCCGGAGGCAAGAC
>DATFKM010000466.1:0-12281 GCA_035268645.1 Paracoccaceae bacterium
GATCATCAGCAATGCGCCCGAACAGTCGATCGCGCGTCGGGTCCGAGCCGCGATTTCGCCCGCCTCATGGATCCGTCCGAGCGCCTTGGCGAGGGCCCCGAGTTCGTCGCGACGGTTCAGCCCCGGCAGATCGGCCGGCTCGCCTCGCATCAGCCGGGCGACGGCGCCCTCGAGCGAGCGCATCGGGCGGCCGAGCGCCAGGTTGAGCCACAAGGCGAGCGCCCCCGCCGCGAGCAGGACGAAGCCGGCGGCCGAAAGCGCGGCGACGCGCGTGTCGGCGGCGATCGCCTCGGTGATCGCGGCCTGCGACCACTGGACCACCAGCGCCCCGACCGTCTCCTCCGCGGCCGTGCCGAAGCGAAGCGGCATGGCGATAAGCAGTCCCTCCTGCTGCGGTGCGTCCGCAGCCAGCGCCGCGGCGGCCAGCGCCCTGGCCTCGGGCGGCAGGGCCCCTCGGGTCGCGACGGCGGCGCCGGTCGCGTCGAATGCGCCGGCGGCGACGAACTGCTCTCCGGCCGTCTGCGCCAGGCCTGCGAACTCGGCTTGCACGGCCTCCGTCCGGCCGAACTTGACGGCTCCGGACAGCCCTTCGGCCTCGAGTTCGGTGATCCGCTCGACGGAACGCGAGAAGGTCTCCAGCACGATCTCGGCCTTGCTGCGCGAGGAGTGCCAGATCAGCCCCACGGCGAGCACGGCCGTCGTCGCGGCGACGACGACGGCGATCCGCCGTCCGAGCTGCGCGGGCGGGCGGGCGGGGGAGGGCGAAGCGTCTGTCGAGGGCATGGGCGTCACTCCGGGACGGGCGGATCGGATCGCCGGCGCAGCGGTCCCGCGCCGACGGAGCGCGTCATTCGAGGAATTCGACGTTCACGCCGAAGGTCACCGCGCCGGCTACGCCGCCCGTGTCGGGGTCGGCGACGGGCATCGAGACCTGGGCCTGGTAGGTCTGCGTCGACTCGTCGAACTCGACTTCGGAGACGTGCACCGACCCGGCGCCGGCCCCGTAGGTCTCGGTCCACTTGGCCTCGTCGCCCTGCCAGTAGTCGGAGGTGACGTCGGAGACGGCGACGTTCAGCCCGTGCCGGTCCATCAGGATGATCTCGGTCAGCAGGCCCTGCGAGGCGTCGCGCATCTTCTGCAGGCGGAGCGAGGCGGGTCGGCCCGTCACCGCCTCGATCAGAGGCGCTGAGGCGGCGCCGACCTGGGCGCGCCAGTCGAGGTCGAGGGCCTCGATCTCGGCCGCGGAGCGGTCCGGACCGGCGTTGCGCTCGCGCAGCGCCGCGAGGAGGGCGGGTTCGGCCGCGAGAGCGGCGAGGCGCGCCTCGGCCAGCTTTCGCAGGCGCGTGTCGTAGTCGTCCGCGACGACGGGTGCGGCGGCGAGCCCGAGCGCGGCGGAAAAGGCCGCGAGGGCCGGGATGCGGCGAGGTGCGGTCATGATGATCGGTCTCCCGGAGCTTCGATGCGCGTCGGACGACGCGCCGGCTGCGCGCCTCCCGTGTCCGGGGTATGCAGCCCGATCCGTTGCCGAAACTTTACCTTGCGGCCTCCCCTGGTCGACGAATGCATGCAATCCGCGGTTTCCCGCCGTCCGGGCCGGGGCTATAACGCGCCCGGCGTCCGGGGCCGGGCCGCGGATCCGGAAACTCAACATCGGGGCGAGGAGACGAGCGATGGCCGTCAAGGTAGGGATCAACGGGTTCGGGCGGATCGGCCGCAACGTGCTGCGGTCGATCGTCGAAAGCGGGCGCACCGACGTCGAGGTGGTGGCGATCAACGATCTCGGCCCGGTCGAGACCAACGCGCATCTCCTGCGCTACGACAGCGTGCACGGCCGCTTTCCCGCCGAGGTGACGGTGTCCGGCGACGCCATCGACGTCGGCCGCGGCCCGATCAAGGTGACGGCCGAGCGGGACCCGAAGGCGCTGCCCTGGGGCGACGTCGACGTCGCGCTCGAGTGCACCGGCATCTTCACGACGCGCGACAAGGCCGCCGCCCATCTCGAGAACGGCTCGAAGCGCGTCCTGGTCTCCGCGCCCGCCTCCGGCGCGGACCGCACCGTCGTCTACGGCGTCAACCACGGGGCGTTGACGGCGGACGACGTCGTCGTCTCCAACGCCTCCTGCACCACCAACTGCCTCGCGCCCGTCGCCTCGGTCCTGAACGCGGCGGTGGGGATCGAACGCGGCTTCATGACCACGATCCATTCCTACACAGGCGATCAGCCCACGCTCGACACCATGCACAAGGATCTCTACCGCGCCCGCGCCGCGGCGATGAGCATGATCCCGACCTCGACCGGCGCGGCCAAGGCGGTCGGCCTCGTGCTGCCCGAACTCGACGGGCGGCTCGACGGCGTGGCGATCCGGGTGCCGACGCCGAACGTCTCCGTGATCGACTTCAAGTTCGTCGCCGCGCGCGAGACGACGGTGGAGGAGATCAACGCCGCGGTCCGCGAGGCGGCCGGCGGGGCGCTGAAGGGCGTGCTGGGCTTCACCGAGGAGCCGTTGGTCAGCATGGACTTCAACCACGATCCGCATTCCAGCGTCTTTCACATGGACCAGACCAAGGTGATGGACGGCACGCTGGTGCGCGTGCTGAGCTGGTATGACAACGAGTGGGGCTTCTCGAACCGCATGGCGGACACCGCGGTCGCCCTCGCCGCGGCGCGCTGAGGGTCCCCGGCGCCGTCCTGCGATCGGCCGGCCGCCCGCTCGGCCCCCGCCGCCCGGCCTGCGCGGCGGGGACGCCGCGGCCGGCGGCGGGCCGGCGCAAGCAAGGAGAGCGAACGATCATGACTTGGCGGACCCTCGACGATCTCGACCTCGACGGCCGCGTCGCTCTGATCCGGGTCGACCTCAACGTGCCCGTGCAGGACGGCCGGGTCGCCGATCCGACCCGGATCGAGGCGGTCGCGCCCACCGTGCGCGACGTGCTCGCGGCGGGTGGGCGGCCGGTGCTGCTGTCGCATTTCGGCAGGCCCAAGGGGCGGCGCGTGCCCGAGATGAGCCTTTCGGTGGTGCGCGAGGCGCTGGCCGAGACGCTGGGGCACGCCGTCGCCTTCGCCGAGGACTGCGTCGGGGAGAAGGCCGAGGCGGCCGTGGACGCGCTGGAACCGGGCGAGGTGCTGTTGCTCGAGAACACGCGGTTCCATTCGGGCGAGGAGGCGAACGATCCGCAGTTCGCCCACGGCCTCGCCGCGCTCGGCGACGTCTACGTCAACGACGCCTTCTCGGCGGCGCATCGCGCCCACGCCTCGACCGAGGGCCTCGCGCATCTGCTGCCCGCGGCCGCGGGCCGGCGGATGCAGGCCGAACTCGAGGCTCTGAACCGGGCGCTCACGGATCCGGAACGCCCGGTGGTCGCCGTGGTCGGCGGCGCCAAGGTGTCCACGAAGCTCGATCTGCTCTCCAACCTGATCGAACGGGTGGACGTGCTGATCGTCGGCGGCGGCATGGCCAACACCTTTCTCGCCGCGCAGGGCCGGGACGTCGGCGCCTCGCTGCACGAGAAGGATCTGGCCGAGACCGCCCGCGGCGTCATGGCCAAGGCCCGCGCCACCGGCTGCGAGATCCTGCTCCCCGTCGACGCGGTCGTCGCCAAGAGCTTCGAGGCGCACGCCCCCGCCCAGATCGTGGACGTCGACCACGTCCCGCACGACGCCATGATCCTCGACGCCGGCCCGAAATCGGTGGTGGAGATCGAGCGCCGCTTCGAGACCGCGCGCACGCTGGTCTGGAACGGCCCGCTCGGCGCGTTCGAGCTGGAGCCCTTCGACGCGGCCACCAACGCCGCCGCCGCCAAGGCCGCGGCGCTGACCCGCGCGGGCCGGCTGACGAGCGTCGCCGGCGGCGGGGACACCGTCTCGGCGCTGAACCGGGCGGGCGCGGCGGACGGGTTCACCTACGTCTCCGCGGCCGGGGGCGCCTTCCTCGAATGGCTCGAAGGTCGGACCCTGCCGGGGGTCGCCGCGCTGGAGCGGGCCAAGGGCGGCTGAGCCGCCTTCACCAGGCCAGCACAGGCGCCTCGCGCAGCATCTCGCGATCCTCCGCCCGGCGCACCAGGAAGTCGGCGACGTCGGCGCGCGAGATCAGCCCGTTGCGCCACTCCGAAGCGTCGAGCAGCACCTCGTAGCGCCCGCGCGCCTTCGCGTCGCGCAGGATCGTCGGGCGCACGATGGTCCAGTCCAGCCCGCAGCCGCGGATCAGCGCCTCCTGCCGGTCCTTGTCGGCGTAGGGCCGGCCGAGGGCGGCGCGATGCGCCGTGCGCTCCAGCAGGCTCATCGAGAGGCGGCTCTCGCCGGCTCCGTAGCCGGTGACCGCCACCAGCCGGCGGACGCCCGCCTCGCGCATCACGTCGATCAGGGCGCGCGTCGCCTCGGAATGCAGCGTCACGCGCGGTCCGAACGGACCGCGGGCCGTGCCGGGCGTGCCGAGCGCGTAGATCACCGCGTCGGCGCCGGCGACGGCGGGGCGCAGAGCGTCGGGCGAGCGGGCGTCGCCGGCGTAGCGGGTGAGCCGCGGATCCTCGATCTTCAGCGCTTCGGGACTTCTGGCGAAGGCCCGCACGGCGTGGCCGCGGGCGAGCGCGACCTCCACCGCGGCGGCGCCGATGCCGCGGCTGGCGCCGAGGATCAGAAGGTCCGACGGCTCGTCGGGGAGGGTCTGGGAGATGCTGCTCATGCCCCTACAATGGGTCTCCTCGCCGCGCGATCAAACCGCGGGGCGCGCGGCGGGCGGGGCGGCGCTTGACCGCAGGGGGCGCCGAAGGCTACCGGAACGACGCGTTTCCGCAGCCGCTTCCATCGTCTCCGAGGGGTGTCCCGATGAAATCCACGCGCGTCGTCAAGCAGATCCTGGCCAATTACGAGGGCGAGACGCCCGGCGTGAAGGCCAACCTCGCCCGCATGCTGATGACCGGCAAGCTCGGCGGCACCGGCAAGATGATCGTCCTGCCCGTCGATCAGGGTTTCGAGCACGGGCCCGCGCGCAGCTTCGCGCCGAATCCGGCGGCCTACGATCCGCATTACCACTACCAGCTCGCCATCGACGCCGGCCTCAACGCCTACGCCGCGCCGCTCGGGATGCTGGAGGCCGGGGCGGACAGCTTCGCCGGGCAGATCCCGACGATCCTCAAGGCGAACTCCGCCAATTCGCTGATGTCCGACACCGCCGGCAAGGACCAGGCCGTCACCGCCTCGGTCGACGACGCGCTGCGCCTCGGCGCCTCGGCCATCGGCTTCACGATCTATCCGGGCTCCGACATGGCCCTGGACATGTTCGAGGAGATCCGGGAGATCCGCGCCGAGGCCGCGGCCGTCGGCATCCCGACCGTGATCTGGTCCTATCCGCGGGGCGAGGCGCTGAGCAAGCAGGGCGAGACGGCCATCGACATCGCCGCCTACGCCGCGCAGATCGCGGCGCTGCTCGGCGCCCACGTCATCAAGATCAAGCTCTCCACGGACCATCTCGAGCTGAAGGAGGCCAAGGCGGTCTACGAGGAGCGCAAGATCGACGTCTCGGATCAGGCCAAGCGGGTCGCGCACTGCATGCAGGCGGCCTTCGCCGGCCGGCGCATCGTGGTGTTCTCGGGCGGCGCCAAGAAAGGCGAGAGCTCGGTCTACGACGACGCCCGCGCGATCCGCGACGGCGGCGGCAACGGCTCGATCATCGGGCGCAACACCTTCCAGCGCCCGCGCGAGGAGGCGCTGGAGATGCTGGCCAAGCTGGTCGAGATCTATCGCGGCAAGGCCTGACGTCAGGGCCCCTTCGGCGCCGGATCCGGTTCCGCCACCTCGCGGGCCGGGTCCGGCCCCTTCCCCTCACGGGCCGCGTCCGGACCCGCGGCAGATGACGCGAACCGGGCGATCTTCGGATCGAGTCTCCCGCCCGTCACCACCTCGCCGCCGCTGAGCAGCCATGCGTGAGCGGCCACCGCATCGCCCTCGCGCCACGCGCCGAGGCGCAGCACGCTGGGCGCCCCGAGGGCGTCGAGCCAAAGCCGCGCCGCGAGCGCCTGGATCAGGCAGTCGGAACGCCAAGGCAT
Organism: Paracoccaceae bacterium; assembly: GCA_035268645.1. Classification (GTDB taxonomy): domain Bacteria; phylum Pseudomonadota; class Alphaproteobacteria; order Rhodobacterales; family Rhodobacteraceae; genus Albimonas. The sequence goes on from DATFKM010000466.1 coordinate 6,043, forward strand.
CCGGCGGGAAAGCCCGGCCAGCGCCCGCGAGATCTCCCGCCGCCGTTCGGCCGGCAGGGGGGCGGTCGCGGAGGAAGCGGACTGCAGACGCGCAAGAAGCTCCGCCGCCCCGAGCGACCGGTGCATCCACGCGGCACGAACCAGAAACACGAAGGCGACGGCCACCGTACGCGGCCGCCGCAGCAGGAAGATCGGAATCGGCTCGACAGGCCCGACCGTCACTCCGCGGCCGCGCTCCTCCGGCCCGGGGGCGACGCGCGCTCCGGGCGTCGGATCAGCTGACCTGGCCGTTGATGAAGGGCTCGGTGCCCTCGCCCGGCAGGCCCTTGGTCACCGCCTTCACCGGCAGCTTCGTCACCGTCGGTTTCGTCCACGCAAGCTTGCTCATCGCAGGTCCTCTCGGAACACAACCACTCGTCACGCGTAAGCTATCCAAACCGGGACGCGCTGCCAAGCCCGATCGCCGCGTGAACTGAGGAATCCTCAAAGGCCCCCGAGCCGGGCGAGGGCCGCGCGCGCCGCCTCGCCGCCGCCCTCGGCGAGCGCGCGGCGCGTCGCGTCGCCGAGCGGGGCCGCGCCGCCGAGCCGCGGCGCCGCCAGGGCCTCGATCGGGCCCCGCGCCAGCAGCAGACGGTTCAGCCGAGCCGAGGCGGCGCGCGCCGCCGCGCCCGGCGCGGCCTCGAGCGCCGGCGCCGCGAGGCCGGCCCCGGCCAACGCCCGAAGGCGCTCCGCGGTTTCGACGACGCCCGCGCCGCCGCGGGCCGCGATCTCGGCGACGCTCGGCGCCGGCGCCGCCTCCAAAGCCTCGAAGGCCGGCGCGTGCGCGGCGGCGTCGAGCGCGGCGCGCTCTCCGAAGCCGGCGGGGCGCAGCGGCTCGCGCCAAGGCTCCGCGGTGCGGGCGAAGCGCAGGCTCTCGAGCGCGACCGCCGCGCCGCCGGGCTTGACGAAAAGCTCGCTGCGGCGGTCGTCGCCGAGCAGCATGGCGGCGGTCTCGGCGGCCGAGGACGGGTCCCGGGCCGCCTCGATCAGCGCGCGTTGCTCCGGCGCGAGGGTCAGATCGGCCGGGGCGGCGAACGGGTCGGCCGGCACGCCCGCCGCGAGCCCTGCGGGCGCCAGCGCCGCCGCCGTCTCCGCGGCGGTCCAGGCCGGCCCCTCCGGCCCGAACCACTCGCGCAGCGCCACCTCGGGCGGCATCGACGCGAGCCAGGCGAGCGCAGCCTCCCAGTTCACGAGGAGACGCACCAGCAGATGACTTTGCGGCAGAAGCCGTCCCGCAAGCGCGAGCGCCGCCGCGACGCGCTCCGAGGCCGTGCCCGCCTCGCCCGCGACCTCGAGGGCGTGACGCAGCACCCGGCGCAGCAGCACCCGCTCCATCGCGCCGGGCAGCGTCTCGCGCGTCAGAAGGAACGCGCCGCCGGGGGCCAGCCGGCGCGTGAGCAACGCCACCACGCCCCCCCGCTCCGCGCCCGAAAGGCGGGTCCACCCGGACGGCGCCGCCACCAGATCGAAATCCGGCAGGTCCGCGCGGGCCGCCAGCCGATCCGGCGCCGCCTCGAGCACCCGCAGCTCGAGATCCGCCTCCGCGGCGAGGGCGCGTGCGGCCGCCGCCTCCTCGGCGAAGGCCGTCGCGCCCCAGACCTCGACCTCGGCGCCCGCCGTCGCCGCCGCCAGCAGCGCGAGCCCGTGGCCGGTGCCGCAGTCCAGCAGCAGCACGCGGCGCAGGGGTCCGACGGCGACCCCGCCGAAGGCCGCCGCCGCCCGGATCCGGGTCGGCGCGATCTCGGGCGTCGCGCCGTGACAGGCGGGCAGGCCGCGGATCCAGGGACGCGGGTTCAGGGGGCGGCTCCTCGGCGGCTTGCGGCTTCGGCGCGGAGTATGCGAGAGCCCGTCGGCGTGGCAAGGGGCGGGAGCGGAGATGCGGCGATGACGGGCGGCGAGGCCTTCCGCAGCGCCGCCTACGGCCTGATCTGGGCGGGGGCGCTGCCGCTGCCCGGCGCCGCGCCGGCGCCGCCGGACGCCCCGGCCGACGTGGAGATCGCGCTCGGCCCCCTGCCGGCGGCCCGCCCCGGCCGCGTCGTCGGCCCCTTCTGGCGGCTCTGCGAGGACGGCTCGGCCTGGTATCTGCGCGACGGTCTCCGCGCGCTGGTCGAGGACGGCCGCCGCGTCCTGATCGACGCGCCCGAGGACTGGAGCGCCGCGCGCACCGGCCTCGAGGCCGCCTACGGCCCCCCCGCCGCGATCCTGCACCAGCGCCGCGCCATGCCGCTGCACGCCGCGGCGCTGGCCTCGGAATCCGGGGCGGCGCTGATCGTCGGCGCGGCGGGGCAGGGCAAGTCCTCCCTCGCGCGCGCCCTCGCGGCGGAGGGTTGGCGCGCCGCCGGCGACGACGTCGCGGTGATCGAGGACGGTCCGGTTCCGGCCCTGCCGCAGGGCCTCGCCACCGCCAGGCTCTTCGCGGACGGCGCCTCGGCAGGCCGGTCGGCGGAGACTCTGCTCGGCGGCGGGCGGGGGGTCGGAAAGGCGGTCGTGGCGCTGCCGGCCGGGGCGCCGCTGACCTGGCCCGCGCCGCTCCGGGCGGTGCTGTTCCTCGAATGGGTCCACCCCGCCTCGGCGCGCCCGCGCCTCACGCCCCTGGCGCCGATGGCGGCCCTCGGGCGTCTGCGCGCGGCGGTGCTGCGCCCCGAATTCGTGCTTCCCCTCGGTCTCGAGGGCGTCTATCTCGGCCGTCTCGCGCGCATCCTTTCGGCGGCGCCGGCCTTCGTCCTCGGCCGTCCGCGGCGATGGTCGGCCATGGACGGGACGACGGCGCTCGTGCGCGAGGCGGTCGAGACCGGCGCGGCGCGCGCCGAACTGCAAGGGAGCGAGCCATGAACGGAGAGGCGACGCTCCGGCGCCGCGACGGCGTGACGGAGGCCCGCATCAGCGAGCGCGAGGTGGTCCTGCTGGGACCCGAGGCGGAGGACTATTTCGGCCTCGACCCGATCGCCGCCGACGTCTGGAGCCGGCTCGCGCGCCCCGTCACCTTCGGCGCGCTCGTCGCCGCCCTCGCCGACGACTACGACGCCGAGCCCGCGCGCATCGCGGCCGACGTCGCGCCGATGATCGACGCGCTGGTCGAGGGCGGACTGGTCGAGCGCGATTCCGGCGCCTGAGGCGGCCGCGCGGATGCCCTTCGCCCCGCCGCCGCGCCTCGTCGCGGCCTTCGATCCCGAGGGGCGCGCCGAGCCGCTGGACCGCGTCTTCGCCGCGCTCGACGCCGCCGCCGCGGCGCCCGGCCTCGCGCGGGTCGCGGGCGTGCCGGCGGACCCGGCGCTCGCCCGCTGCCTCCGCCTCGCGGTGCACGGCGAGGCGCCGATCCGCCCGCGCCCCGGCGGCGGGCTCGCGACCGGCCGCGCGCGACTCTACGACGGGCCGCCGGGCGAGACCCCGGCCGAGGAGATCGACCGGCTCGCGGCGGCGCTCGACGCGGGCCGCTTCGCCGAGCCCGCCCCCCTCGCGCCGATCGAGGGCGATTTCACGCTGCTGCATCTCGCCCTCGTCGCCGGCGCGCCGCGCCTGACGTTGCTGCGCGACGCCTTCGGTGCGGTCCCGATCTGGACCCTGCGCTCGCCCGAAGGCGTCACCGCGGTCTCGACCGAGCCGCAGGCGCTGCTCGCGCTGCCCTTCGCGCCGGCGGAGCCCGACGCCGACCGCCTCGCCGCCTTCGGCGACACGCTGCGCCTGCCGGCGGCGGGCTCGCTCTGGCCCGGCCTCGACGCCGTTCGCCCGGGGGCGTCGCTCGAGATCGGGCCGGGCGGCGCCGAGACCCGCATCTGGTGGCGGCCCGGGCCGGACCCCGCGCTGGTCGGGCTGGACGAGGCCGAGTCGATGGACGCCATCGAGGCCCGCGCCCGCGCCGCCCTCCGCGGGGCCGCCGCACGGCTCGGCCCCGATCCGGCGACCATGCTCTCGGGCGGGCTCGACAGTACGCTGATCGCGACCCTGCTCGCGGAGATCGAGCCCGGCCGCCGCCGCGCCGCCTACGTCTCCGTCTCGCCCTCGGGACCGGGGGCGGAGGAGCGCGCGCCGCAGGCCGCCGTCTTCGCCGCGCTGCCGGATCTGGTGCGCCACGACGTCGGCTCGGAGGGGCTCGACCCCCTCGACGGCGGGACGAGCTTCTGGCGCGGCCAGGCGCTGCCCTGCTTCGACCTCGTCGAGTTCAAGACCCTCGCCCTGATGCGCCGGATGCAGGCGGACCGGCGCGACGGCGCGCTCAGCGGCGTCGGCGGCGATCTCGTGGTCTCGCTGCAGGCCCGCTCGCTGCTGGCCGAGGCGCTGGCCACCGCCGACCCGGCCCTGCTGGCCGAGGCCTGGCGCATGCGGCGCGCCCATGGCGGACGCCCGCGCGGCATCCTCTTCCGCGAGGTGACGCGGCGGCTGCCGGGCTTCGGCTGGCTCGCCCGCTTCGACCGCTGGGAGAACGACGACGCCCGCCGCCTGCATCCGGCCCGGTCGCGCGCCCGCGCGCCGGCCTTCGGCGCCGCCGGGCAGGGGCCCTGGAACATGGCGCCCCGGCGGCTGGCGGAGGAGGAGCGCCAGCTGCTGCATCCCGCGCTCGCCTGGGTCGCGCCCGACCGGCTGCTCCCGGACGGCGCCGGCGGGCACGTCGCCGCGCCGGCGGCGCGCCCTCTGATGGACACGCGCCTGCTCGCCGCCGTGATGGCCGCGCCGCCTCGCCTCAGGATCCACGAGGGGCTGGACCGCGGCGTGATGCGCCGCCTCCTCGCCCGGCTCGGCGCGCCGGAGGCGGTGCGGCTCAGGCGCGACAAGTCTCTGTTCGAGCCCGATCTTCCGCGCCTGCACCGCGACGCCGCGCTCGCGCAAGGGCCGCGCCTACGCGCCGCCGCCGCGGCGCATCCGATGTTCCGGGAGATCGTCGACGTCCCGCTGATGGAGCGGCGCCTCGCGGCCCTGTCGCGCCGCGCGCCGGGTCCTCGCGGCGCGCCGGAAGCCTTCGCGCTGCTCCGCGCCGCCCAGCTCGCCGCCTTCCTCGACCGGGTGGCGGCCCGGAGCTAGAGCGCCCCGCGCCGGCGCAGCGCGGCGTCGATGGTGCCGTCGTCGAGATAGTCGAGCTCGCCCCCGATCGGCACGCCCTGCGCCAGCGAGGTGACGGCGACGCCCTCCGGCATCGCGTCCGCGACGTAATGGGCCGTGGTCTGGCCGTCGACGGTGGCGGGCAGGGCGAGGATCACCTCCCGCACGCCCTCCTCCGCCACGCGCGCCGCCAGGCGCGGCAGGCCCAGCGTCTCCGGCCCGATGCCGTCGAGCGCCGAGAGGAGCCCGCCGAGGACGTGGTAGCGCCCGCGGAACGCCCCGCCCCGCTCCATCGCCCAGAGATCGCCGACGTCCTGCACGACGCAGATCGTCGAGGGATCGCGCTTCGGATCGGCGCAGACGGCGCAGCGCCCCCCGGTCCCGAGGTTGCCGCAGACCGCGCAGGGCCGCACCTCGCGCGCCACCTCCGCCAGCGCCTCGGCCAGCGGACGCAGCAGCAGGTCGCGCTTCCTGACGAGATGCAGCGCCGCGCGCCGGGCCGAGCGCGGCCCGAGCCCCGGCAGCCGGGCCATCAGCTCGATCAGCCGCTCCAGCGCGCGGCCGTCGCCGCCGGGCGGCGGGGAGGCGGGGGCGTCGCTCACGGCGTCTCGGCTCCCTCGCGGAACTGGAGGCGGTGCAGCTCGGCGTAGAGCCCGCCCTTCGCCACCAGCGCGTCATGCCGGCCGGTCTCCGCGACGCGGCCGGCCTCCATCACCACGATGAGGTCGGCGTCGCGGATCGTCGAGAGGCGATGCGCGATCACCAGCACCGTGCGCCCCGCCGAGAGCCGGTCGAGCGCGGCGCGCACCGCGGCCTCGGATTCCGCGTCGAGCGCGCTCGTGGGCTCGTCCAGCAGCAGGATCGGCGCGTCGCGCAGCATGGCCCGCGCGATGGTCAGCCGCTGGCGCTCGCCGCCCGAGAAGCGCCCGCCCCGCTCGCCGCAGCGGGTGTCGTAGCCCTCGGGCAGCGCGGCGACGAAGTCGTGCGCCCGCGCCTCGCGCGCCGCCGCCTCGATCTCCTCCCGGCTCGCGCCGAGGCGGCCGAAGCCGATGTTGCGCGCCACCGTGTCGTCGAAGATCACCGGGTCCTGGCCGACCACCGCCACCTGGCTCCGCAGGCTCTCGAGCGTCGCGTCGCGCACGTCGCGCCCGTCGACCAGCACCCGC
>DATFKM010000467.1:0-11705 GCA_035268645.1 Paracoccaceae bacterium
CCGCCTCGGCCTGAGCGCGAAACCGAACGCACCCCCGCCCGAAGCCCGAAGACCTCGCCGGGACGAAGGCCGCTTGCCTCCGCAGGCGAGCCGCGCGGCGCATCCCGCATCCGGTGCGGCGGCGACACGCCGCCTTCGATCTCCGAGCGGCGCGGCCCCGTCGGGCTCCGGCGGGCACGGGCGTCGGATCTTGCCGCCCGAGGCCGGGCCGGCGGGCCCCCTCGATGCGGCCGCCGGCGCGCTCGGCGCCCCTCGCGGCGAGCCGGGCGGGCGACGGGCCGTGGCGCCCCAGGCCTCGCGCCCTAGTCTTCTCTGCCGGGCCCGCGACGTCTCCGCGTCGGGAGGCGGTCGCCGCAGGCCGGACCCGGGCGCCGCCCGAGCGCAAGGCGCGACATGCGGGCGCGGGCGGGCAGGACGATCGCCGGCGACGGTTCCGGGCCGGAACCGCCCGGGCGGGTCGCCGTTCGTTGGGCGTGGCGGCCGGCTTGCCGGCGCCGCGGGAGCCGCCTCCGTGCCGGGGGCGCATTCGTGGAGGAGATTTCCGATCCGCTTGTTCATCGCCCTCGCCGCGGCGCTCGGCGTGCTCGCCCTCGCCGTCTGGCTCGCCGCCCCGGAGGCGGTGCGCTCCGTCCTGCCCGCGCCGCTGGCCGGCTGGCTTCCGGGCGAGGAGGAGGTCGAGCGGGAGGAGCGCGCGGTCCCCGTCCGCCTCGCGCGGGTCGGGACCGGGACCGCGCGCGATCTCTTCGAGACCTCGGGCGAGGTCGTCGCGGCCGAGGCCGTCGCCGTCTCGGCCGAAGTCGCGGCCCGCGTCGAGCGGGTCTTCGTGGACGACGGCGCGGAACTCGTCGCCGGACAGCCGATCCTGCGCTTCGACACCTCCGCCCAGCGCAGCGCCCTCGAGGCCGCCAAGGCGGCCGCCGCCGAGGCCGAGGCCGAACTCGCCCGCCAGCGCACGCTGCTCGAGCGCGACGTCGTCGCCGAGGCCCGGGTCGAGACCGCGCGCGCCGCCGCCGAGCGCGCCCGCGCCGAGGTGGCGGCGGCCGAGCGGCGGCTGGAGGACCGCACCGTGCGCGCGCCGTTCGGCGGGCGCGTCGGCTTCGTCGACGTCAGCCCCGGCGCGGTGCTCGCGCCCGGCGATCCGATCGCCTCTCTGCGCACCGTCGGTGACCTGCGCGTGCGCTTCGCCCTGCCGCAGGCGCTGGCCGAGCGCGCGGCGGACGGCGGCGAGGTCGCGCTGCGCGACGAAGGCGCCGGCGAGGACTGCGGCCGCGCGCGCATCCTCCTCGCCTCCCCTCTCGCCGATCCGGCGAGCCGGACCCGGACCCTGGAGGCGATGCTGCCGGCGTCCTGCGGCTTCGCGCCCGGCGCCTTCCTCGAAGTCGCGGTGACCGTGGCGCGGCGCGAGGGCGCGGTCTTCGTGCCTCAGAGCGCGGTGACGCGCGAGGGCTTCGACGCCTGGGCCTGGCGGGCCGAGGAGGGCGGGGACGGCCTCGTCGCGCGCCGGACCCCGCTCGAGCTCGGCGTGCTCGACGGCGACCGCTTCGAAGTGCGCTCCGGGCTGTCCGAAGCCGACCGCGTGATCGTCTCCGGCCTGCAGAAGGTCTCCGACGGCGTGCCGATCCGTCCGCTCGGGGAGGGGAGCGGCGGAGACGGCGCAGTCTCGGGCGGCGACGGAGAGGGCGGCGCCGCGTCGGACGACACCGGCCGTCCCGCCGCGCGGCGGGACGGCGAGGCCGCCGGGGGGCAGGGCGGCGAGGCCGCCGGGGGTCGCGGCGGCGAGGCCGCCGGGGAGGACGGCGGATGACGCTGCCGGAACTCTCGGTCCGCCGCCCCGTGCTGGCGGTGGTCGCGGCGCTGCTGATCCTGGTGCTCGGCGCCGCCGCGGCGCTGCGCCTGCCGGTGCGCGAATACCCCGACGTCGATCCGCCCCGGGTCTCGGTCACGGTGGTCTATCCCGGCGCCGCGGCGGAGGTGGTGGAGCGCGACGTCACCCGCGCCATCGAGGACGAGCTGAACGGCGTCGAGGGCGTCGAGCTGATCGATTCCACCTCCCGGCCCGGCTTCTCCTCGATAACCGTGGAGTTCGAGCTCGACCGCGACCTCGACGCCGCGGCCGCCGACGTGCGCGACCGCGTCTCGGCGGCGCGCAGCGAGATCCCGGAGGAGGCCGAGGACGCCGTGATCCGCAAGGCGGCGGCCGAGGCGCAGGCGATGATGTGGATCACCCTGACCTCGGAGATCCGCGACCGCCGCGCGCTGACCGACATCGCCGTGCGCCGGCTGCTCGATCCGCTCTCCATCGTCGACGGCGTCAGCCGCGTGATCCTCGGCGGCGCGCGGCGCTACGCGATGCGCGTCGAACTCGATCGTGCGCGGATGCAGGCGCGGGGCGTCACCGCCGCCGACGTCGCTCGCGCGCTGCGCACCGAGAACCTCGAGGCGCCGGGCGGACGGCTCGAGACGCCGAGCCGCGAATACGTCGTGCGCACCGAGACGCGCCTGCCCGATCCGGAGGGCTTCCGCGACCTCGTGCTCCGGGACGGGCCGGGCGGCCCGGTGCGCCTCGGCGACGTCGCCGTGATCGAGCTCGGCGCCGAGACCGACCGCAGCGCCGTGCGCCGCTCGGGCGAGCCCGCCGTCGGCCTCGGCATCGTGCGCCGCTCCGGCGCCAACACCCTCGCCGTCGCCGACGCGGTGAAGGCCGAGCTCGAGGCGCTCGACGCGCGCCTGCCGCCGGACGTCGAGCGGGCGATCTCCTACGACCAGTCGGTGTTCATCGAAGGCTCGATCCGCCAGGTGGTGCTGACGCTGCTGATCACCGTCGGGCTCGTGGTCTCGGTGGTCTGGCTCTCGCTCGGCTCGCTCGGCGCGACGCTGGCGCCGGCGGCGACGATCCCGGTCTCGGCCGTCGGCGCCTTCGCGGCGATGCTGCTCGCGGGCTTCTCCATCAACACGCTGACGCTGCTGGCGCTGGTGCTCGCCATCGGCCTCGTGGTCGACGACGCGGTGGTGGTGATCGAGAACGTCGCGCGCCGGCGCGAGCGGGGCGAGCCGGCGCTCGCCGCGGCCGTGCGCGGCGGAAGCGAGGTGTTCGCGCCGGTGGTCGCGACGACGGTGGTGCTGGCGGCGGTGCTGCTCCCGATCGCCGCCTCCACCGGCTTCGTCGGCCGGCTCTTCACCGAGTTCGCGGTCACGCTGACCGCCGCCGTCGTGCTCTCCTCCTTCCTCGCGCTCAGCCTCGGCGCGGCGGTCGCGGCGCGCGCGGCCCCGGCCTCGGCCGAGGGCGCGGCGCTGCCGGCCCGGCTCTTCGCCGGGGCGCTGAACCGGGCGGGGGGGGGCTACGGGCGCCTCGTCGGCGGGCTGGTCCGGGCGCCCTGGCTCGCCGCCCTCGCCGCGGTCGCCCTCGGCGCCCTGGGTTGGGGCCTGATGCAGCGCCTGCCGGGCGGCCTCGCGCCGACCGAGGACCGCGCCGTCTTCATCGTGCCCGTCACCGCGCCCGAAGGCTCCAGCCTCGCCGCGACCACCGACGTGGTCGAGCGCATCGAGGCGCTGGTGCGCCCCCACATGGGCGAGGACGGCCCGGTCGAGGACGTCATCGCCATCGTCGGCGCCGGCGAGGTCGGCCCCGCCAAGGTCGACGAGGCGCTGGTGATCGTGAAGCTGAAGCCCTGGGGCGAGCGGGAGATGTCCCAGCAGGCGCTGGTCGACGAGCTCACCGGCCCGATCGCCTCGCTCCCGGGCGCCGAGGCGGTGCCGATCAGCCCCGCCTCGCTGGTGCCCTCCAGCTTCGGCAAGCCCCTGCAGGCCGCCGTCACCGGCCCGGGCCACGAGGAGGCCTACGCCTGGGCCGGCGATCTCGCGGCCTTCGCGCGGGAGACCGGGCGCATGCGCGCGATCGAGCTCGGCTACGACCCTTCGACGCCGCGCCTCTCGGTCGAGGTCGACCGACGCCTCGCCGCCGATCTCGGGCTCTCGGTCGCCGAGATCGGGGAGACCTTGCGCCTTTTCGTCGGGGGCGACGACGTCACCGAGTTCTACCGCGACGACGAGACCTACGAGGTGCGCGTGCGCGGGCGGCTGGAGGACCGCGATTCGCCCGACGACGTCGGCGAGATCGCGGTGCGCGGGCCGGCGGGTCCGGTGCCCCTCGCCTCCGTCGTCCGTCTGCGCGAGGAGGGCGCCGCAGCCAGCCTCCGGCGCATCGACCGGCGCCCGGCGGTGGTGCTCTCGGCGGTGCCTGCGCCGGGCGAGGACCTCGCCTCGCTGATCGAGACGCTGGAGCGCGAGGCGGCGACACTGCCGCGCGCTTCGGGTCTCGAATGGCTCGGCCTCTCGCGGGAGTTCACGCAGTCCGAAGCGGGGGTGCAGGTCGCCTTCGCGATGGCGCTGACGGTGGTCTATCTCGTGCTCGCGGCGCTCTTCTCGAGCTTCGTGCAGCCCTTGGCGGTGATGCTGGCGGTGCCGCTGGTGGTGACCGGCGCGCTCGCCGCGCTCTGGGCCACGGGCGGGGGGCTCAACATCTTCAGCCAGGTCGGGCTTCTGCTGGCGGTCGGCCTGCTCGCCAAGAACGCGATCCTCGTGGTGGACTTCGCCAACCGCCGCCGGGCCGAGGGCATGGAGCTCGCCGAGGCGACGGTGGCCGGGGCCGAGGCCCGGTTCCGCCCCGTGATGATGACCTCCGTCGCCACGCTGCTCGGCGCCGTGCCGCTCGCCCTCGCGACCGGGCCGGGGGCGGAGAGCCGGAGCGTGATCGGCGTCGCCGTCCTCGCGGGCGTCGCGGGCGCGACGCTGATCACGCTCTTCATCGTGCCGGGCCTCTACCGGCTGGTGTCCTCGATCGTGCCGCCGCCGGGCTCGCGCAGCGCCGCGGTGGACGAGCAGCTGCGCGAAAGCGGCTGAGGCGCGACGGGGCTTTCGCCGGGGCCCGGGAAAGCCGACACAGGGGCCGCGACGAAGCGCGGGACGAGGAGCGGACGGTGGGCGGCGCGAAGGGCGGAGACGGGACGAGGCGGCGCGGCGGCGGTCGGCCGCAAGGCCGCCGTCGCCCCGGCCGCGCGGGCGCCCGCGGTCCGGACGTGGGCGGCGCCGCCCCGGCCGCCCCGACGCCGGCCGCCCCGACGCCGGCCGCGCCGGCCGCCGCGCCCGCGCCGCCGCCCGGCCTCTTCCTCGCCGCGCCCCCCGGGCTCGAGCCGCTCCTGCTCGCGGAGGCGCGCGAGCGCGGCTTCGCGGAGGCGCGGACCGCGCCCGGCGGCGTCGTCGTCGCCGGCGGCCTCGCCGAGGCGATGCGCGCCAACCTCATGCTGCGCGGGGCGGGGCGCGTGCTGCTGCGCGTCGCCGAGTTCCGCGCCCTGCACCCCGCCCAGCTCGACAAGCGCGCGCGCCGGGTCGACTGGGCGGCGCTGCTGCGCCCCGACGTGCCGGTGAAGGTCGAGGCCACGAGCCGACGCTCGCGCATCTGGCACGCCGGCGCGGCGGCGGACCGCGTCGCCAGGGCGATCCGCGACGGCGCCGGCGCGGCGGCCGGGGCGACGGGCGCGCTCCGGGTGCTGGTCCGGCTCGACGACGATCTCTGCACCATCAGCCTCGACACTTCGGGCGAGCCGCTGCACCGGCGCGGCGCCAAGCGCGACGTCGGCGCCGCCCCGCTGCGCGAGACCCTCGCCGCGCTGATCCTGCGCGCCGCGGCCTGGACGCCCGGGACGCCGCTGCTCGACCCGATGTGCGGCTCCGGCACCCTGCCGATCGAGGCGGCGGAGATCGTCGCCGGCCTCGCCCCCGGCCGCGCCCGCGCCTTCGCCTTCGAGCGGCTCGCCGGCTTCGACCCGGAGGCCTGGGCCGCCCTTCGCGCCGCCGCCGTCCCCGCCGCGCCGCCGGCCGACCCGCCCGCGATCCTCGGCGGCGACCGCGACGCGGAGGTCCTCGCCGGCGCCCGCGCCAACGCCGAGCGCGCCGGCGTCGCCCCGCTGGTGCGCTTCGTGCGCCGCGCCGCGGGCGAGGCGGAGCCGCCGGAGGGGCCGCCCGGCCTCGTCGTGGTCAACCCGCCCTACGGCGCCCGCCTCGGCGAGCGGGACGCCCTCCGCGCGCTGCACGCCGGCCTCGGGCGCGCGCTCCTCGACCGCTTCTCCGGCTGGCGCGTGGCGCTGCTGACCTCCGAGCCGGGGCTGGCGCGCGCCACGGGCCTTCCCTTCGCGCCGCCCGGCCCGCCGTTCCCGCACGGACCGCTCAAGGTGCGCCTGCACCTGACCGGCCCGCTGCCCTGAGCGCGCCGGTCAGATCGCGAAGCCGCCGAGCTTGGTCTCCAGATACTCGTGGATCCCCTCGCGCGCGCCCTCGCGCCCGAGGCCGCTCTGCTTCATGCCGCCGAAGGGCGCCGCCGCCGAGGTCGGGTTGATGTCGTTGATCCCGACGATGCCGAAGCGCAGCCCCTCGAAGAGGTGCATCGCGCGCGACAGGTCGCGCGTGTAGACGTAGGCCGCGAGGCCGTATTCGGTGTCGTTCGCCATCGCCAGCACGTCGTCCTCGTCGCCGTAGGGGATCACCGGCGCCACCGGGCCGAAGGTCTCCTCGCGGTGGATCAGCATGTCGGAGGTGACCCCGGCGAGCACCGTGGGCGCGTAGAAATGGCCCTTGGCCAGCGCCCCCTCGGTCAGGCGCGCGCCGCCGGCGCGGAGTTCCGCGCCCTTGTCGACGGCGTCGCGCACCTGACGGTCGACCTTCTCCACGGCGGCCGCGTTCACCAGCGGGCCGACGGCGACGCCCTCCTCGAGGCCGCTCCCCGCCTTCATCGCGCGCACCCGCTCGGTCAGCGTCTCCACGAAGGGGGCGTAGACCGCCTCGTGCACGTAGAAGCGGTTCGGGCTGATGCAGGCCTGACCGGTGTTGAGGAACTTGACCAGCGAGCCGCCCTTGGCCGCGTGCACCGGATCGGCGTCCTTGCAGACGATGAAGGGCGCATGCCCTCCGAGCTCCATCGAGACGCGCTTCATGCGCCCCGCCGCCTCCGAGGCCAGCCGCCGCCCGACGGCGGTGGAGCCGGTGAAGGTCAGCTTGGCGACGCCGGGATGGGAGGTGAACTCGGCCCCGATCGGAACCGGATCGGAGGCCGTCACCAGGTTCACGACGCCGGGCGGGAAGCCCGCCTCCTCGAAGATGCGCGTCATCGCCACGGCGCACATCGGAGTCGCCTCGGCCGGCTTCAGCACCACCGTGCAGCCCGCCGCCAGCGCCGGGGCCAGCTTGCGGGTGATCATCGAGACCGGGTAGTTCCACGGCGTGACCGCCGCCACCACGCCGACCGGCTGGTGCAGCACCATGAAGCGCTGGTCGGGGCGGGCCGAGGGCAGGATCTCGCCGTTGACGCGCTTGGCCTCCTCGGCGAACCAGAGCAGGAAGTCGGCGCCGTAGCGCACCTCGTTGCGCGCCGCGCGGATCGGCTTGCCCTGCTCCTCGGTCATCGTCCGGGCCAGCGCCTCGGCGCGCTCGGTCATCAGCGCGTGCGCCTTCAGCAGGAGTTCGGCCCGGCGATAGGCGGTGGTCCGCGACCAGGCCTCGAAGGCGCGCCCGGCGGCGGCGATCGCGCGCCGCGCCTCCGCCGCGCCGCCGTCCGGGACCGAGCCGACCACCGCCCCGCTCGCCGGATCGAACACCTCGAACCGCCTGCCGCCCTCGGCCTCGCACCATTCGCCGTCGATGAACATGATCCCGTCCGCTCCCGTCTCGCGATCCACCCGGCCGTCATGCTGAAACCGGGCGGCGACGGCAATCCCCCCCTCATGGCGGGGCCCGCGGCTTCCGGGCCGTCCCGCCCGGCGCTCGCGGCTTCATCCCGCCGCGCGAATCATGCGACGCTTCGCATCGACGCACCGAACGCCGGGATGTCGGCGGGGCCGCCCGCATGCCGCGCGGCGCAGGGCAAGGGAGGGACGGCATGTTCGCACGGGGATTTCTGCTCGGCGCGGTGGTGGCCACCGGGGCCCTGCTGCTGGTTCCCGGAGTGGCCGTCGCCGTGTCGCGCGCCGGCCGTCCCGCGATGAAGGCGGCGATGCGCAACGGCGCGACCGCCTACGCCGAGTTCCGCCGCGCCGGCGCCGAGGCCGTGGAGCATCTCGAGGATCTCGCCGCCGAGGTCGAGTCCGAGCTCGCGACCGAGCGCGAGGACCGCGATGGCCGAGGCTGAGCCGCCGCGGGTCAGGGCGGCCCATGTCTGCCGCGGCCGGCTGCGGCTGCGCCCGGACGGCCGCGCGACGCCCGAGACGCTCCGCCGCATCGCCGAGGCCGCCGAGGCCGCGCCCGGGGCCCGGCGCGTCGTCTCCCGCCCCGCCACCGGCAGCGTGATCGTCGAGGCGGACGCCGACGCCGACGCGCTCCGCGACTGGCTCGAGAGCGGCGAGGCCCTGCGCCTCGCCCCGCGCGAGCCGCCGTCGCCGCCGTTCGGCCGCACCGCGCGCCTCGGGCTGTTCCGGCTCGATCAGGCGCTGCGCGAACGCAGCGAGGGCGCGCTCGACTTCCGCAGCGCTCTGGCGCTCACGCTGCTGGTCGGGGCGCTGGTGCAGCTTCTGCGCGGCCGGGTCGCCGGCCCCGCGACGACGCTGCTGATCAGCGCCCTCGCGCTGATCGAGGCCGACGACCGCTAGGGACCGCGGCCGATCCCTCGGTCCTCGCCGCCCCGTCGCGACGGATCCAGCGAACGCGCCAGCGCGCCGCGCGCCAGCACCGTGGCGAGCGGCGTCGCCGCCGCGACGAACGAGACGACGAGATCCCCCCGGCCGAGCGGCGCGACCCCCAGCGCCCGGCGCAGCGGCGGCACGAAGAAGGGCAGGGCGGCGAGGGCCGAACTCGCGACGAGCGCGAGGTCCAGCTTCGGGTTGCCGAACAGCGCCCAGGGGCGCAGCCGGCGCGCCTCCCGCCGCTGCGCCGCCAGCGTGTACAGAAGCTGGCCCTGCGACAGCGCGAGGAAGGTCATCCCCCGCGTCGCCGGCCCCGTCCCATGGCGCGCCAGTCCGACGAAATGCGCCGCCAGCGCCGAGGCCGCGATCAGCGCCGAATCGCCGGCCATCCGCCGCCAGTCCTCCGGCGGCACGACGCCCTCGCCGCGCGGGCGCGGCGGGCGCGACATCACCTCCGCGTCCGGATCCGCGAGCGCGAGGCCGAGCCCCGGCAGCACGTCGGTCACGAGATTGATCCAGAGCAGCTCCATCGGCGTCTCGAGCTCGTTCGGCCCGTGCACCGCCTCGACCAGCGAGACCAGGATCTCCGAGAGGTTCGTGGTCACCAGGAACTCCAGCGAGCGGCGGATGTTGCGGTGGATCGCGCGCCCCTGCGCCACGGCGTCGACCAGCGTGGCGAGATCGTCGTCGCGGATCACCACGTTGGCCACGTCGCGGGCGAGCTCGGTCCCCTCCCGCCCCATCGCGATGCCGACGTCCGCGGCGGCGAGCGCCGGCCCGTCGTTCTCGCCGTCCCCGGTCATGCCCACGACGGCGCCGTCCGCCTGCAGCGCCTGCACGATGGCGAGCTTCCGGTCGCTCGCGACGCGCGCGAAGACGTGGCCGGTCCGTGCCAGGTCCGCCAGCCGCTCGGGCTCCGTCGCGCCACGCTCCGCCATGTCGACGATGCCGAGCGGCTCGTCGCCCGAAAGCGCGAGCTCGCGCCCGACCGCCTCGGCCGTGGCGGCCTGGTCGCCGGTGATCAGCACGGTGCGCAGCCCCGCCCGGCGCAGACGCGCCACCAGTTCGCCCGCCCCCGGGCGCACCGGGTCCGAGAGCGCGAGCAGCCCGGTGAAGGTCAGGCCTTCCGGCGCGTCGTCCTCGCCGGCCGGTCCCTCGGCGAAGGCCAGCACCCGGGCCGGGCGCGCCGCGAAGTCGTCGTTCAGCGCCAGCGCCGCCTCGCGGTCGTCCTCGGTCATCTCGCGCGTGCGCCCGTCCTCGCGCAGCCGCGTGCAGCGCTCCAGCACCGCCTCGGGAGAGCCCTTCAGCAGCAGCTCCGGCCCCTCGCCCTCGTGCAGCGTCGCCATCCACGGACGGTCCGGCCGCCGCCGCAAGGTCCGGCGTCGCGGCCGCGCCCGGCGCATCTCGCCCACGTCGAGATCCGCCGACAGCGCGAACTCCGCCAGCGCCCGCTCGGTGCGCGAGCCCTCGGCCGGCCGTCCCTCCTCCAGCGTCACGTCGCTGTTGAGCGCCGCCCCCGCGAGCAGGGGTTCCAGCGCCTCGGCGTCGTCGAGCGCGACCTCCCGCGTGCCGGCCGCCGCCGCCGTCACCTGCATCCGGTTCAGCGTCACCGTCCCGGTCTTGTCGAGGCAGAGCACCTGCATCGCGCCGAGCGCCTCCACCGCGCCGAGCCGGCGGATCGCGACGCCGCGCCGCTCCATCCGCTTCAGGCCGAGCGAAAGCGTGGTGGTCGCCACCATCGGCAGCCCCTCGGGCGCCGCCGCGACGGCGAGCGCCAGCGCGTCGCGCAGCAGCACCGGCAGCGGCCGCCCCCGCATCAGCCCCGCCGCCACGAACAGACCGCAGGCCGCCAGCGCGCCCACCGCCAGCCGCGCGCCGAGCGCGTCCAGCTCGGTCTCGGTCGGCGAGCGGGGCCGCGCCGTCTCGGCCGAGAGCCGGCGCAGCCGTCCCGCCTCGGTCCGCGCCGCCGTCGCGACCACGAGCCCGCGTCCGCGCCCCTGCACGACGGAGGCGCCGGCGTGCAGCACCGTCGCCCGCTCGCCGGGCGGCGCCTCCGGCGCGTCGGGCGGCGCGCCGCGCTTCCGCGCCGGCCGGCCCTCCCCCGTCAGATGCGATTCGTCCGCCTTCAGGTCCTCGGCCTCGAGAATCCGCAGATCCGCCGGGGCCCGCGTGCCGGGGCGCACCATCACCAGATCGCCCGGCGTCAACTCCCGCGAGGCGACGGTCCGGCGCGCGCCGTCCCGCAGCACGGCGACGTCGTCGTCCTCCGATCCGGCGATGGCGGCGATGGCCCGCTCCGCCTGACCCTCGGTGACGAAGCCGATCGCCGCGTTCACCGCCACCACGGACAGCGTCGCCGCGGCGTCGAGCCCCCCGCCCGAGGCCACCGAGATCGCGGCGGAGCCGATCAGCAGCAGCACCGGCAGGCTCTCGAACTGCTTGCGCAGCAGCGCCAAGGGGCCGGGCCCGTCCCCGGTCTCGGCCGCGTTCGGCCCCCAGACGGCGCGCCGGGCCTCGACCGCCTCGCCGTCGAGCCCCCGCTCGGGATCGACCTCCAGCCGTTCGGCCACCGCCTCGCGCTCCAGCGCGTGCCAGTCGGGGTCGGAGGCGCCGCCGGCCTTGCCGCCCGAATCCGCCCCCTCGCCCAAGGCCGCCTCCAGCGCGGCCGCCGCCCGCGCCAGCACGTCCTCGCGCGCCGCCGCCGGATCGAAGCGCAGGATCACGCTGCCGGTCAGGGGCCGCACCTCGGCGGCGAGCAGCGCGGGTTCGCGGCCGAGCGCCGCCTCGAGCCGCCGGCAGGCCCGCGCCCGACCGCGCAACGCCGGCGCGCCGAGCCGCAGCCGGCCCGCCGGCCCCGCATGGCGAATCTCGAACCCGCCCGCGCCGCCCTCCGCGTCGCGGTCCTCCGCCGCTGCCGGCCCCGTCGTCACCTCCGCCTCCTCGGGGCGCCGCCCGGCGCCGGGCGAGGCCCTCCGCTCGCCGCGCCGCGGCCCACCCTATCCCCGGCGAGGGACGGCGTCCGCCACGCGTTCGGTGCGG
>DATFKM010000468.1:0-8874 GCA_035268645.1 Paracoccaceae bacterium
ACTTCATCGGCGTCGGCGGCGGCGTGGTCGAAAGCCTCGCGGCGCCATCGGGGCCGGTGGCTGCGCCCGCGCGCCGGCCTCGCCACCGGCGAGATCGCGGCGAGATCGCGGCGGGCGCGTCGGCGGGGTGGTGCACCTGCCCCGTCTACGGCGACACCGCGACGTCGGTCGCGCGCCAAGGTCTTCGGGCTCGCAACGCCGCTCGACGCGGAGACGGCGGCGCGGGTGGAGGGGCCGCGGCCGGTCGAGGCCGGCGCGGCGGTGCGCGGGCGGCGGAGGACGGTGGATCTCCGGACGCTGGACGAATGACGCGGTGGCGCGTCGAAGGAGCGTCCTCGAGCCGGGATCCCGGCCGAGGGTTCGGCGCGCGACCGCACGGCGTCCGCCGACCGCCGAGGCTCGCGGTCCGCGGGGCGGACCGTCGGGGGCGTTGCCCCGTCGAGGCGCCTCGGGCACGATCGAGGACGAAGGCGCGGTCGTTCCGCACCCGCCGCGCGAGGATCGCCGATGCGCCCCGCCCTCCTCCGCTTCCGACCCTCCACGCCGGCCGCGCTCGGCCTTCTGCTGACGCTCGGCGGTTGCGCGGAGGTGGGGTGCTGCTTCACGATGCGGGACGCGAAGGCCGGGCGGACGTTGGTCGTCGGCGTCGGCTGGGTCGAGACCGCGACGCCGGCGGGGCCGGAGGCGACGGCTTCGGCGAGCGAGGTCCGCGCGCTGGGCCTGACGGCGGAGGCCGGGCCGGGCGGCGGCGTGACGCTGGGCTGGACGCGCCGGCGGCGTCTGACGGTGGGGCCGGGGGGCGGCCTCGTGGAACTGCGTCGCGACGACGCCGGGCGGCTGCGGCTCGCGGCCGAGACGGGGGACGAGGAGGACGGCCGATGAGACGCACGGAATGGAGGGCGGCCGCGGCGCTCGCGGGGGCCGCGGCCCTGACCGCGGGCTGCGCCGAACAGGGCTATTCGGTGATCGCCACCTCGGCGACCAGCATCGGGCTCGAGATCGGGCAGGCGCCGGCGGCGCAGACCCCGAGGTTCGTGCTGGGCTACAGCCGGGCCGAGCACGCCTTCGTGCCGACCAACCGCCCCTCCAACGCCAAGACCGCGGACGCCAGCGAGGGCGTGGCGGGCGCGGACGACAGCGCCGACGTTCTGATGGAGCTTCGCTACGGCGGCGGCGCCGGGGCGCAGGTGGACACCTCGATCTACCAGCGCCTCGCGGTGGGACGGACGGCGGTGAGCCAGCGCGGCGCGGCGCTGCTGTTCGCCAAGGGGCCGGACGGGCGGATCGATCCGCAGGCGGCGGAAGTGGCGGCGCTGGCGGAGGGGATGGCGGCGAGCCGGGCCTCGGCGGAGGGGGCGATGCTCGCCTGCATCGCGTCGGAGGGAACGGGCATCGACGCCGCAAGGCGCGACGCGCTGATCGCGGAGGCGCTCGCCACGGACGATCGGCTGTCTCCGGGGCTTTATGCGCGGCTCGGCGCGGCCGAGACGCCGGGCGCGGCGCTCGACGCGATGCGCGCCCTGCCCGTCAACACGCTCGACGCGCTGGGCGAGGCCGCCGAGGACTGCTGAGCCACCGAGGAGGAACCGAGATGGACGACGAATTGCGGATCGAGGTCTACCCGTCCGAGGCGGAGGCGAAGGCCGCGGTGAAGGACATGGT
This sequence comes from Paracoccaceae bacterium, assembly GCA_035268645.1. Taxonomy (GTDB): domain Bacteria; phylum Pseudomonadota; class Alphaproteobacteria; order Rhodobacterales; family Rhodobacteraceae; genus Albimonas. The sequence continues at coordinate 1,663 of DATFKM010000468.1, forward strand.
CGCCCAGGGCTTCGACGCGGCCGGGCCCTATGGCGGGCACGTCGTGTTCAGCTCGCTCGCCATGGGCGACGACGGACGGGCGGCCGGACACCAGGACGCCTTCACCGTGGTCGGACGCAAGGCGGGCTGACGCCTCAGCCGCGGTGCTTGCCGGCCTCCCAGCCGCGGGGGGCGAGATGCGCCTCGGCGAAGGCGAGGGGGCTGTCCTCGAGCTCCGTCGCCAAGGTGTCGTTCCAGCGGTTGAGAAAGCCGAAGAAGGCGACGACGGCGACGATCTCGAGGATCTGCGCCTCGGAGAAATGCGCGCGGGCGGCCTCGAAATGCTCCGGGCCGGCGCGGTTCGGGACCTCGGCGGCGGCCTGGGCGAGGGCGAGGGCGGCGCGCTCGGGCGCCGAGAAGCGCGGCGAGGTCGCGTGCTCCCAGACCGCCTCGATCTTCTCGGGCGACGCGCCGCGGGCCTCCGCGACATGGGCGGTGTGGGCCTGGCAGTAGCGGCAGCCCGCGGCGGCGCTGGCGACGTGCGCCACGAGCTGGGCGAGATCGGGGGGCAGGATCGCGGAAGGGCCGATCACCCCCTGCGCCAGCGCCATGAAGCCGCGCAGGATCTCGGGCCGGCGCGCCATGGTCTTCATCGAGTTGGGAACGAAGCCCATGCGCTCGCGCACCTCGGCGAAGAGCGGGGCGAACTCCGCGAGCTCCGTCTCCGGCAGGGGATCGATGCGGGGCATTCAGTCCTCGAAGATGGCGACGGCGCGGGTGAAGCCCGCCGAGGCCGCCTTGATCTTGTAGGGGAAGCAGGCGATCTCGAAGCCCGTCGCCGGCAGTCTGTCGAGGTTGGTCAGCTTCTCCATGTGGCAGTAGCCGATCTCCATCGAGGCGCGGTGCCCCTCCCAGATGATCGAGGGATCATGGGTTTCCGCCCATTTCTTCGCGGTCAGCGCGAAGGGGGCGTCCCAGCTCCAGGCGTCGGTGCCGGTGACGCGCACACCGCGCTCGAGGAGATGGAGCGTGGCGTCGCGGCCGATGCCGCAGCCGCGGTTCACGTAATCGGGGCGGCCGTAGGCTTCGCCGGCGGAGGTGTTGACCACGACGATGTCGAGCGGCTGCAACTCGTGCCCGATGCGCGCGAGCTCGGCCTCGAGCTCCAGCGCGCCGACGACGTGGCCGTCCGGGCATTCGCGGAAGTCGAGCTTGACGCCGGGCCGGAAGCACCAGTCGAGCGGCACCTCGTCGATGGTCCAGGCGCGCTCCCCGCCCGGCGTGACGCGGCGGTTCATGGTGGAGTGGTGGTGATAGGGCGCGTCGAGATGGGTGCCGTTGTGGGTGGCGATGCGCAGCCGCTCGACGGCCCAGCCCTCCCCGTCGGGGAGCTGCTCGGGCTCGAGGCCGGGGAAGAAGGAGGCGATCTGGCCGGCGGTCTCGGCGTGGCCTTGGTACTCGATCTCCGGCGCCATGATCTCGGGGTCGGAGGCGATGTCGGCCTCGAGCGCGACGGAGAGGTCGAGGAAGCGGCGGGGCATGGACGGTCTCCTCAGAGGAGGGCGGTGGTCAGGCCCGGAAACGCCAGCACGAGCGCGAGCCCGAGGAGCATGGCGAGGGCGAAGGGCGCGGCCCCGGCGAAGATCTCCCCGAGCGGCGGGGCCGCGTCGCCGAGGGTCGACTTGATGACGTAGACGCTGATCCCGAAGGGGGGCGTCAGCAGGCCGATCTCCACGGCGATCACCGTGACCACGCCGAACCAGATCAGGTCGAGCCCGAGGCCCTGCGCGACCGGCAGCATTATCGGGACCAATATCAGCATGATGGAGGACGAGTCGAGGATCGTCCCGAGCGCGATGACCAGCGCGACATAGGCGAGGATCACGCCCCAGGTCCCGAGGCCGACCGTCGCCACCAGTTCGCCGAACCCCGCCGGCACGCCCGAAAGCGCGAGCATCCGCGAATAGGTCTGCGCCGCGATCAAGAGGAAGCAGATGGCGGCGGTGACGAGGCCGGTCTCGGTGACCACGCGCCAGAGCCCGGCGAGCGTGAAGCGACGCTTGGCGAGACCGATCGCGAAGGCGCCGAGGGCGCCGACGGCGCCGGCCTCGATCGGCGTGAAGAGCCCGCCGTAGATGCCGCCGAGCGTCAGCGCGATCAGCGCGACCAGCGGCGCCGCCTTGCCGAGCAGCGCGGCGGGGCCGAGCGACGGCGCGTCAGGATCCGGCGTCGCCCGGCCGGCGAAGCCGGGCGCGCGACGCGCGAGCAGGATGACCGCGAAGCCGAAGAGGACGGCGAGCAGCAGACCCGGCAGGACGCCGGCGAGGAACAGGTCCCCCACGGACTGCTCGGTCAGCAGCGCGTAGAGGATCAGGAGCAGCGAGGGCGGGATCAGCATGCCGAGCACCGACGAACCGGCCACGACGCCGGTCGCGAAGCGCGCGGTGAAGCCGCGGCGGGTCATCTCCGGCACCGCGATGCGGGCGAAGACCGCCGCCGAGGCGATCGAGATGCCGGTGACCGCCGCGAAGGCGGCGTTCGCGCCGATGGTGGCGAGGCCGAGGCCGCCCGTGACCCGTCGGAACAGCCGCTCGGCCACCTCGAAGGCGTCGCGGCCGAGACCCCCCTCCGCGACAAGGAACCCCATCAGCACGAAGAGCGGGATCACGCCGAAGAAGTAGGAGGCTATGGCGTCGTTCGCGGCGAGCGCCAGCAGCTTGCCCGCGAGGACGGGCGAGCCCTTGATCGCCCAGACGCCGGCGTAGGAGCAGGCCATCAGCGCCACCGGCACGAAGAGCCCGCCCATCACCAGAAGGACCATCGCGCCGAGGGAGAGCAAGCCGATCTCGAACGGACTCACGGGCGGCGCCCCGGTCTTGGCGCGCCGGAGCCGCCGGGAGGCCGCGACGGCGCCGACGACCGCGCGACGCCGGGCGATCTCGCCGCGCGGGGTCCGCGGAGGCCGGCCGGGCCGCCCGCGGGAGACGGGCGGGAGGCGCGCCCTGCGCGCCGACGCGGCGCGAGGGGGGTCGATCCCCCCGAGCGGCGCAGCCCCCGCCGAGGGGCGAAGCGACGGCTCGCCGGGCGCTGCGTCGGTCCGGGGCCCGTCGCGCCGGAGTTCACCGTGCGCCTCGCCGCGTCAGGCCGAGCAGCGCGCGGAGCATGCCGAGAGCGAACTGCAGCGCGAGCGCCGCGCAGCCGGTGACGATGATCGCCTTCACCGGCCAGACCGGCGCGGTGAAGTCGCCCACCGCGCCGACGAAGGTGCCCCGCTCCCACGCCCGCAGCATCAGCGGCCACGTGGTCGTGCCGATCACCGCGACGAGCCAGAGCGCGAGGCCGCACCAGAGCGCCTCGAGCGCCGCCGCCGCGCGAGGCGCGCGCGCCGCGAGGCGCAGCAGCAGCGCGTCGGAGCGGATGAAGCGCCCCTGTCGCGCCGCCTCGGCCGCCTGCAGGAAGACGATGCAGACGATGGAGAGCGAGACCATCTCGGGCACGCCCGAGATCGGCGCGGAAAGCGCGGCGCGCCCGATCACGTCGGCGTTGACCAGCACCGCGACGGCCACGATCAGCAGCGTGCCGACGACGTTGAGCGCGGCGGTGAAGCGACCCGCCCAGGCCTCGGCCCGGGCGAGCGCGGGATGCGGCGGGACGGCGCGGGCCGGGGTCACGCGGGCGCGCTCCCGCCCCTCACTCGCGGTCCCAGTCGCGCACCGGGTCGGCGCCCGCCTCGCGCATCGCCTCCATGTAGAGCGACAGGATCTCCGAGCCGGAGCGCCCGGCCGCGTCGAGCCGGTCGGCCCATTCGCGGGCGGTGTTCTCCATGCCCTCGGCCCAGGCCTTCCGCATCTCGGGCGTCGCCTCGCGCACCGTGGCGCCCTGCGCCTGCATCGCCTCGAAGGCCTTGGCGACGGCGGCGTCGAGATCGGCCGTGTAGGCCTCGGAGTAGTCCGCGCAGGCGTCCTTGAGGGCCGCCTGCACCGGCGCGGGCAGGTCGTCGTACCAGGCCTTGCCCGCGGCGAGGCCGCCGGCGTACTGCGCGCCGAAGCCCATCTTCGTGATGTGCGGCGCCACCTCGTGCAGCTTGCCGGGCAGCGCGGCCGAGGCGAACACGATCACGCCGTCGTAAACGCCCGACTTGATCTCGTTGTAGTAGGTCGTGAGGTTGCCGGAGACGCCGACCGCGCCGGTGCCCTTCAGCCAGTTCACCGCCGGGCCGGGCGCGCCGATCTTGCGGCCGGCGAGGTCGTCCAGCGTCTCGACCGGGAAGGTCGTCATCAGCAGATAGTCGTCGATGGCGATGGCGCAGCCGAGATATTCGAGGTCGTTCGCCTCCCACGCCGCGCGCATCCGCGGGTCGCCCTGCAGTTCGTCCATCATCGTCGCGATCACGGAGCTGTCGGGCGAGACGAAGGGCGTGACGTAGGTCACGTTCTGCGGCGCGAGCTTGGCGGGATCGAACAGCGAAGAGACGAGGCCGATCTCGCCCAGCCCCTGCTGGACCGTCTCCAGCTCCTCCCCGACGCCGGCCAGGGCGCCGCCGTACTGCGGCGACCAGTCGATCGAGTGGCCCGATCCCTCGAGCGCGGCGTCCACGGCGGGGATGTAGACTTCGTCCGTCAGTCGCACCCAGCGGAACACCGGCGGGTGGCCGGCGACCACGGTGACGGAGATCTCGTCGCCGGCGGCGGGGGCCGGGACGAGGGGCGACGCGAGCGCCAGCGTGGCGAAGACGACGGCCGGAACGGGGCGACGCATGGTGGATCCTCCCGGTTGGTCGGCGGGCCGTCGTGCGGCGCGGCCCATCGTTCGGGAGGGTGCATGAGGCCGGGCCGCGCGTCCAGTGCGCGGGCCCGGCCCTCCGCTCACTCGGGGATGTAGGGGCCGAGACGGGGCAGGAGATCCGCCATGAAGGCCTGCAGGCGGGCGTCGCCGTCCGACGGATCCTCGCCGTCGGCCAGCGGCGTGATGAGGCGGACCAGCGCGCCGTCGGTCCGGCCGCGCCGGATCGAATCCCAGACCATCCAGACCTTGGCCTCGATGTCGCCGGTCAGGCGGCGGCCGCGCCCGTCCACCCAGTAGTAGACGAGCTGCAGGTTGTCGCCCTTCTGGATCACCGCGCGGTTGACGGCGAACGGTTCGATCCCCGTCTCCTCCGGCAGCGCGATGGTGGGCTCGCTGAGGTCGTACATCTCCCAGCCGCCGCCCGGCAGGCAGACTTCGGGCGAGTGCACGCCCTGCCCCTCGGTCTGCTTGCGGTAATACGCGGTCCAGAGATCGACGCCGCCGCCGCCCGGCGTGCGATAGAAGCCCGAGAACCAGTCGTCCGCGGCGAGCACCCGCTCGACCTCCGGCTCGAGCGGCGCCCCGCGGACGCCGCGCCACTCCTCGAAGGCGAGGGGGAAGGCTTCGAAGTCGGAGCGCTCCACCGTCGCCGGCTTCAGGTCCGGCGCGGCCACGTAGGCGGCGCTGGCGGCCGCCGCGGTCAGCGCGCCGGCGATCAGCGCGGCCGAGGGGGTGATGTCGAGCGCGCGGCGGAACTGCGGGCCGAGGCCCTCGAACTCGAGGTCGAGCGCGACGGAGAGCGGCCGGCGGTCCCCGACCGAGAGCTGCAGCAGCCGCGCGAGCAGGAACAGGAGCCCGATGCAGGCGCCGAAGATCACCCAGCCCTCGAAGTAGTGCAGGAAGCCCTCGGCGTGCTCGATGCCGTAGTTGTCGACGAGGATGCCGATCATGCCGATGCGGAAGGAGTTCATCAGCACCGCCATCGGCACCGCCGCCAGCAGCAGCGTCGCCTTGTGCCACGCGGGGCCGCGGTAGAGCACGCAGAAGATGTAGCTGAAGCTCATGATCGGGAAGAGATAGCGCAGCCCCGAGCAGGCCTCGGCCACCAGCAGCTTGTAGACGCCGAGATCGATGACGTTGCCGTCGAGGAACACCGGGATGCCGAAGGCGCGGACCAGCGCGACGCCGATCTCCGAGGAGATGAACTGCAGCTGGATGTTGATCTGGTAGTAGAGGAACTGCGGCAGCGGCAGCATGAACACGAGGTGCAGCACCGCCGGCCAGAAATACCAGCCGCGCCTGAGGCCGAAGCAGGTCACGACCAGGCCCGCCACCCAGATCACGATCGCGTAGAACACGATGTCGGCGATCTGCACGAGGTTGCCGATCGCCGCGAGCGCCAGCGCGAACAGGACGATCGCGTAGCCGGGCCAGCGGTCCCGCACCGGCCGGTCGACCGGCGGGACCTGCGTCATCTCCCGCATGAACATGAAGCCCGAGAGCAGCGGGATCAGGGGGCCATGCGAGTACTCCGCCGTGCCCCAGGCGCGCACCAGCGCGTCGAAGCCGTACCAGAACAGCGGGATCGGCGCGACGACCGCCAGGAGGAACCAGACGAGGCCGGAGCGGTCGCCGGCGATCCGCGCGGCGGCGCCGAAGGGTCCGGAAGCGACGTGGGTCGTCGACATGGGCTGCATCCTGCCTGTGGGCCCCGCGGCGCGGTCGCCGACCCGGGCGTCGTTCGGTCCTGCTCTCCCGGCGGCCCCGCTCCGGCGGCGGATCCGCGCGTCTTCGACGGGGCGCGGTCCCGAGGGCCGATCGCCGCCGAACCGGCGACGGATGTCGCGACGAAGCCCCCGAACGGTCCGACGACCGTCTCCCCGACCACGATCTTATCGCCGATGACCGATCCGCGCGCAACGGCGCAGGGGGCCATGCCTCGCAGCCGCGTGAAGCCTGCGCGAGCGCGCGCTCGATTGAGCCGCGGCGCCGGACCGGCTAGTCATCCGTCGCGGGGCGCTGCGGCCCCGCAGGACGACGACCTCTTCCCGGGAGCCGCGCGAGCCGAGCCATGCGCCGATGACCCGCCCGCCGGCCAGCATCTCACCGGCGCCGCCCATGCCGCGGCGCGGGGGGCCGCGCATCGCCGCGGCCGGTGCGCTCGTGCGTCCGGCCTGGGCTCTGGCGCTGCTCTGCGCGGCGCCGTCGCTTTCGGTGCTGGTGATGGCGCTGCTGGGCGAGGGCGAGACCTGGCGCTTCCTCGCGGCGACGGTGCTGCCGCGCTACGCGTGGAACACGGCGCAACTGGCGCTGCTGGTGGCGCTCGGCACAACTCTGATCGGCGTCGGGTCGGCGGTGCTGACGACGGCGTTCCGGTTTCCCGGCCGACGGCTGTTCGAGGTCGCGCTGATCGCGCCGCTGGCGTTTCCGGCCTACGTGCTGGCCTAC
>DATFKM010000469.1:0-5210 GCA_035268645.1 Paracoccaceae bacterium
GCTCGACGGGCGCGAGCGCGGCTCGGTAACCATGCTGGACCGGCACGGCGAAGTCTTCGCGTGGCGGGGCGAGCAGTACGGCGGGGCGCTCAGGGCGACCGAGATCTCGCCGCACCTGATCGACGCGGTGGTGGCGACGGAGGACCGGCGCTTCTTCGACCACTGGGGGGTCGACCCGATCGGCCTCGCCCGCGCGATGTGGGCCAACCTGCGCGCCGGGCGGCTGGTGCAGGGCGGATCGACCCTGACGCAGCAGACGGCGAAGAACGTGTTCCTGACGCATGAGCGCAGCCTCGAGCGCAAGCTCAAGGAACTGCCGATGGCGTTGGCGATGGAGGCGAAGTACTCGAAGCAGGAGATCCTCTCGATCTACCTCAACCGGGTCTATCTCGGCGCCGGGGCCTATGGTTTCGAGGCGGCGGCGCAGCGCTATTTCGGCAAGAGCGCCCGCGCCGTGACGCCGGCCGAGGCGGCGATGCTGGCGGGGCTGCTGAAGGCGCCGAGCCGCTACGCGCCGACCTCCAACCTCGCCGAGGCGCAGGGGCGGGCGCGGCTGATCGTCGGGCTGATGGAGGATCAGGGCCTTCTGACGCCCGACCAGGCGGCGCGGGCGCGGGCGGAGCCGGCGCGGCTGTCCGCCGCGGCGGCGGCGCGGGCGGGCGGCTGGTTCGCCGACTGGGTGATGGAGGCCGGACCCGCCTGGCTGACGCGCGAGACCACCGAGGACGTGGTGATCGAGACCACCTTCGACCCGCGCGCGCAGGCGGCGGCGGAGGCGGCGCTGCGCCACGTCTTCGAGACGAAGGTGCGCGAGGGGTCCGAGGCGGAGGCGGCGATCGTGGTGATGACGCCGGAGGGCGCGGTGCGCGCCATCGTCGGCGGGCGGGACGCCTCGGCCTCGGGCGGGCAGTTCAACCGGGCGACCCAGGCGATGCGCCAGACCGGCTCGGCCTTCAAGCCGATCGTCTACGCGGCGGCGCTGGAGGCGGGGCGCTGGCCGACCGACGTGGTGATCGACGGGCCGGTCACGGTGAAGGGCTGGACGCCCGAGAACTACCGGGGCGAGACCTACGGCGCGCTGACCCTGACGGAGGCGCTGGCGAAGTCGGTGAACACGGTGGCGGTTCGCCTCGCGCTCGAGGTCGGGATGGACGAGGTGATCGCGACGGCGCGCGATCTGGGCGTCCGGTCGCCGGTGGCGCCGGGGCCGGCTTCGGCGCTCGGGGCCTCCGAGGCGACGCTGCTGGAGATGACCGGGGTCTACGCCACGATCGCCTCGGCCGGCCGGCGGGCGGAGCCTTGGGGCGTGCGCACGGTGCGCCTTCGTGGCGAGGGGACGGCGCTGATGCGCCATGCGGCGGAGGGCGGACAGACCTTGCCGCCGCGGACGGCGCGCCGCCTCGTGGGGATGCTGGAGGCGGTGGTGCGCGACGGCACCGGGCGGCGGGCCGCGCTTCCGGGCCGACCCGCCGCCGGCAAGACCGGCACCACGCAGGCGGCGCGCGACGCCTGGTTCGTGGGCTTCACGGCCGACTACGTGATCGGCGTCTGGATGGGCTACGACGACAACACGCCGCTGACCGGGGTCACCGGCGGCGGGCTGCCGGCGGAGATCTGGCGCGAGACCGCGGTGCGGCTGCACGAGGGCCGTCCGCCGCGGCCCCTTGACAGTGAAGGGCCGGGCGAGGCATCGCCGGTCGGCGCCGTGGCCGATCGCCTCGGCGCCGGCGCGGAGGACGCGGCCGAGGGGGTCTCGGACCTGGTGGCGGGGGTGGCGGGTTTCCTGTCCCGCGCGCTGGGCGGCGACGGCGGAGATCCGGGGCCGCGACGGGAGCGAAACGGACCGTGACCGGGCGTATGCCGGTCGGGGAAAGCGGAACGGGGAGTGTCTGCGTGACGTATCGGGCGCCGAAACCGCGCGGGGACGCGGGATGAACGAGGTCTCCAACCAGTCTTACGGCGGCGCGCCGCGCGGGCCGTCCCGCTCGGAAAAGCGGCGCAACCGGAGGCGCAGGAGCAAGTACGCGCGACCGCTGTTCTCGGTCGCGCACGGGCTCTTGCTTCTGCAGGTGTTGCTGACCTTCGGCTTCGCGGTGGCGGTCGCGGCCGAGCTCGGCGGAGTGGGCGGCGACGTCGTGAACCCTACGGAGGAGGATCCGGCGCTGCGCGGGCTCAACCTGCCGGGCGACGGCGCGCCATCGGGGCGCCGGGTGGGCCCGCCGGGCTTCTCCCAGCTTCTCCTGTGGTTCTACCTGTTCGGCACGCCGGCGGTGTTCGCGCTGCAGCGGACCGCATTCTGGCGGCGTACCGCCTCGGCCGCCAAGATGATGTCCTACACGCTGGCCGGGATCTGGTTCTCGGTGATCGTGGTGTTCCTGGTGCTCGCCTCCCAGGGCTGAGGCGCGGCGTCAGGCGTCGAAGCGCCAGCGGTGCAGGCCCGGCCCTTCGCGCCGGAGCCAGTCGCGCTTGGCGCGCCAGCCCGGGTCGAGGCGTTCGACGAGCGCCCAGAAACGCGGGCCGTGATTCATCTCCACGAGATGCGCGGCCTCGTGCAGGGCGACGTAGTCGAGGACGTCGGGCGGCGCCATGACCAGCCGCCAGCAGAAGTTGAGGTCGCCCGAGGCGGTGCAGGAGCCCCAGCGCGAACGGGTGTCGCGCAGCGCGATGCGCCCGGGGCTGCGGCCGAGGAGCGCGGCATGGCGCCGCGCGGCAGGGGCGAGGGCGTCGCGAGCGGCGGCCTTGAGGAAGGCGAGGGCGCGGGCCGGTGCGGCCTCCGCCGGTCCGTGGACCAGGAGGCGGTCGTTCTCGATCCGCGGCGGGCGGCGGGCGGGTCCCGCCGCGAGGGTGAGCGTCACGGGGTCGCCGCGGAAGGGCAGGATCGCGCCGGGGCGCACGCGCTCGCTCGCCGGAGCGCGGGCGACCGCCTCGGCGAGCCAGCCGGCCTGTCGGACCAGGAACGCCTCCGCTTCGGCCAGCGGGGCGGCGGCGGGCAGCGTCAGGCGGGCCGTGCCGTCGAGCCGCGAGACCGAGAGCGTGAAGCGCCGCGCGGCGCGGGAGCGGCGCAGCGTGACCGTCACCGGCGGCTCGTCGAGCGCGAGCGTGCGCGGCTCCGGCGGCGGGCGGGTCGCGGCGCGGCGGCCGAGGCGGATCACGGCGCCGAGGCCGGGCGCCCCCGGGCGCGCCCTCGGGCGCGGCCGCGCGGCGAGCGGGGGGTCGATCCCCCCCGAGCCGCGAGCTCCCCGCGGGGGGCCGGGCCGAGGGGCGGGATCACTCGGCGGCCGCGGTCGCGTCGCCGCGGACCATGGCGCGCTGCGCGCGGATGAAGTCGCGCACCCGCGGCTGGATGAAGCGCCGCCAGCGGGAGCCGTTGAAGACGCCGTAGTGACCCACCCGCTCCTGGACGTAATGGGACTTCTTCGCCTCGGGCAGCGCGGCGCAGAGCTTGTGCGCCGCCTCGGTCTGGCCGAGGCCGGTGATGTCGTCCTTCTCGCCCTCGACCGTCATGAGCGCGACGTCGCGGATCGCCTCGGGCTTCACCCGTCGCTCGTCGCGGTAGATGAACTCGCCGGTGGCCAGAAGGCGCTTCTGGAACACACGCTCGATGGTCTGGAGGTAGAACTCCGCGGTGAGGTCCATCACCGCGAGGTACTCGTCGTAGAAGGCGCGATGCGCCGCGGCGCTGTCGCCGTCGCCCTTGATCAGGTGACGGAAGTGCTGGACGTGAGCGTCGACGTGCCGGTCGAGGTTCATCTGCATGAAGCCCGAAAGCTGCAGGAAGCCCGGATAGACGCGGCGCATGAAGCCCGGATTCGGCCAGGGCACGGTGACGACCACGTTCTTCTCGAACCAGCTGAGCGGGCGCGAGGTGGCGAGATCGTTCGGCTGCTTGGGGTTCTTCGCCGTGTCGATGGGCGAGCCCATCAGGATCAGCGAGGCGGGGCGGGCGGGATCGCCGTCCTCGGCCATCATCGCGGCGCAGGCGAGGGCGGGCACGCCCGGCTGGCAGACGCCCATCATCGCCGGGCGCTCGCCGTCCCTGGCGAGGAAGCGGCAGAACTCCGCGAGGTAGTCGATGTAGTCGTCGAGGTCGAAGCGCCCCTCGGCCAGCGGCACGTTGCGCGCGTCGATCCAGTCGGTGACGTAGACGTCGTGCTCGGGCAGCATCGCCTCCACGGTGCCGCGCAGCAGGGTCGCGAAGTGGCCCGACATCGGCGCGACGATCAGCACCTTCGGGTCGTTGCGGGCATGGGCGACCGGATGCGCGCGCTTGAAGTGCACCAGGTCGCCGAAGGGCTTCGAGAGCACGATGCGCGGTTCGACCGGCACCGTCTCCCCCAGGATCTCCGTGTCCGCGATGTCCCAGTCGGGCTTGCCGTAGCGGCGGGTGGCGTTCACGAACATCTCGAAGGCCGCCGCGGTGGCCTTCGCCGGGAAGGTCATCGCCATCGGGTTCATCGGGTTGGAGAGCGCATGCCGGCCCACCTGCGCAGCCGCCCGCCACGGGCTGATGGCGGCGTGGGTGAGTTCGTAGGCGTGATACAGCATGCGCGGCGTCCTCGTCGGGCTCGGGGCTTCGGGCGCGACCCCGGAGGCCGCAGGCGCGAGGCTACCCGTGCGCTGCGCTGCGAACAAGGCGTCTCGCGGCTGCAAAAAGGCGCGGGCGCCGGGGAGCGGAGCGTCGGGGGCGCTTGTCAGGGGTCCGGGCCTGTGGCAAGGCGCGCCTTCGATTCCGCACCGATCGTCCGAGGGACCGTCCATGGCCAAACCCGAATGGGGCGCTAAGCGGCTCTGCCCGAGCTGCGGGACGCGCTTCTACGACCTGAAGCGCGACCCCGTCGACTGTCCGAACTGCGGCGCGACCTTCGCGCTCGAGGCGCTCAGCGAGCGCAAGGCGGGCGGTTCTCCCAGCCGCGCCAAGCCGAAACCGCCGAAGCCTGCGCCGGTCGCCGCCGAGAGCGAGGCTCTGATCGACGACGACTCCGGGGAGAGCGAATCCCTCGGCAACGAGGATCCGCTCCTCGAGGACGAGGACGAGGATTCCGACGACCTCGGCGAGATCTCCGACGTCGCCTCGAGCGACAAGGAAGAGGACACCTGACGTCGCGCCGCGCCCCGGAGACGGGGCGATTTTCCGCTTGCAACAACGGCCGCGGCGTCCTATTCCGCGCCCATCCCAGCGATCCGGGGAGACCCGGGAAGGCGTGCGGGCG
>DATFKM010000470.1:0-12309 GCA_035268645.1 Paracoccaceae bacterium
GGGCGGCGCGTTCGTCGGGACCGGGCAGCGCGTCCTCGGGGATCATGCGCTGGTTCTTCGCCATCCAGGGGACGTGGGCGTAGCCGAAGAGGGCGATGCGGCCCGGCCCCATGTCCGCGGCGAGGCGCACGGTGCGCACGAGGCTTTCGACGGTCTGGTGCGGCAGGCCGTAGATCAGGTCGAAGTTGATCTCGGAGACGCCGGCGTTGCGGAGGCGCCCGACGGCCTCGGCGACCATCTCCGGCGGCTGCACGCGGTTGATGGCGAGCTGCACGCGGGGGTCGAACTCCTGCACGCCGAAGCTGGCGCGGGTGAAGCCGAGGGCGCCGACGGTCTCGGCCATCTCCGCCGTGAGGGTGCGGGGATCCGATTCGAGGGCGAGTTCGGCGCCCGGCGCGAACTCGAAGCGTCGCGCCAGCGCCTCCATGGTGGCCACGAGGTCCTCGGGCGAGAGCGCGGTGGGCGTGCCGCCGCCCCAGTGCAGGTGCGAGACCGGCAGCCGGTCCGGCAGGGCCTGGGCGACGAGGTCGATCTCGCGCCGCAGCGTCTCGGCGTAGGCGGCGACGGGCTCGTATTTCGCGGCGAGCTTCATGTTGCAGCCGCAGTACCAGCACATCTGCCGGCAGAACGGGACGTGCAGATAGAGCGAGACCGGCGCGTCAGGGTCGAGCGCGCGCCACCAGTCGCGCACGGTCTGTTCGGAGAACTCGGTCTCGAAATGCGGCGCGGTTGGGTAGCTGGTATAGCGCGGCACGGCGCGGGCGGCGTGGCGGGCGAGGACGGGGTCGGCGGTCATGCGGACTCCTTGCCGGGGTCTCCGGCATGGGCGTGGCCGGCGGGGACGCCGGCGGGGGTGATCTCGAAGCGGCAATGCAGGGCGCCGCGCGCGCAGCAGGCGGGGTGCGCGACCTGCGTGCGGGCGTCGACGAGGGTGCGGAACAGGCGCTCGAACACGGCGACGTGCCAGGGGCAGCCGGGGGTGGCGAGCGGGTTGTCGAGGATCTCGATCCGCGCGCGGCGTCCGTCCCAGGCCGCAGTCACGCGGCCGGAGCCGGCGAAGGTCCAGGCGTTGGCGCGGATCGACTTGAGGAGGATCGGGGCGGCGAGGCGGCCGGGCAGCGCCTTCAGCAGCCATTGCGCGGGGCGCGGGATGCGGTTGGCGAGGAGGTAGTCGGCGGTGCGCCGGCCGGCGTCGGCCTGGATGCGCTCGGCCGCCGCCTCCGGCAGCGCGTCGCGGAGCGCGAGGTGCAGGGCGGCGGCGGCGGACTGTCGGGTCATCGCCGTCGGCGGGGCGGCGAGAAGGGGAAGCAGGCCCGCCGCCTCGAAGACGCGCCGGGCCTCGGCCTCGCCCCCCGCGGCGCGGAGGGCGGCGGCGACCTGGAGGATGGCGTTGGGGCCGACCCTGGCCTCGTCCGCCGTCTCCTCGGGCCGGTTCAGGGCGTCCTGCATCTCAGTGAAGCGCCCTTTCGGCGTCCTCCGGGAGCGAGAACGGCGTCTTCTGCGCCGCCTCCAGCTCGGCCTCCGAGAGCTGCTCCTCGCCGCCGCCGCAGGCCTTGGCGGCGACGGCCGCCTTCAGCGCCTCGCGGTCCTCGGCCCGGGCCTTGCCCTGCTCGCGGAGCGCCTCGCGCCGCTCGCGGGCCTTGCGGGCGCGGTCGGCGGAGGCCTCCCAGTCGGCCATCTGGGCGGGAGCGATCTCCTTGGTCTCGTCGAAGTGGAAGTCGAGCTTGCCCTTCGACTGCGGGCCCCAGTAGCCGACCTTGCCGAGGTCGTAGAAGGTGCGCGCGAAGCCGGCCTTGAGGAAGGCGCGCAGGCACCCGAGCAGGTAGCGGCGGCGATAGCCGGTGCCGCGCCACGGGTAGTGGAACAGCGCCTTGATCATGTAGAAGCGGCGGTAGTTGTTCATCACCCGGTCGAGCAGCTCGTCGCGGGTCATGGCGGCGGGCTTCATGATCGGGGTGACGAAGTTGTACTTCTCGAAGTCGAACACCTCCACCTGGTCCTTCAGTTCCTGGTACAGCGGGGTGAACGGCCAGGGCGTGTACATCGACCAGTTGGCGAGGTCGGGGTTCCAGTCGCGGGCGAAGCGGTAGGTCTCCTCCAGCGTCTCCGGCGTCTCGTTGTCGAGGCCGACGATGAACTGCGCCTCGGTGAAGATGTCGGCTTCGCGCAGGAGACGGATCGCCTCCTTGTTCTCCTCGACCTTGGTCTCCTTGTTGAAGAGGTCGAGCTTGAGCTGGGCGGCGGCTTCGGTGCCGAGGGAGACGTGGACGAGGCCGGCGCGGCGATAGAGCGGCAGCAGGTCCTTGTCGCGCATGATGTCGGTGACGCGGGTGTTGATGCCCCACTGGATGCGCTCGGGCAGGCCGCGTTCGATCAGGAGCTCGCAGAACTCGATGAACTTCTTGCGGTTGATGGTCGGCTCCTCGTCGGCGAGGATGAAGAAGCCGACGCCGTGGTTCTCGACCAGGTCCTCGATCTCGTCGACGACCTTCTTCGGGTCGCGCACGCGGTAGTCGCGCCAGAACTTCCACTGCGAGCAGAACGAGCAGGTGAACGGGCAGCCGCGCGCCATGTTCGGCACGGCGACCTTGGTGTTCAGCGGGATGTAGATGTACTTGTCCCATTCGAGGATGGACCAGTCGGGCGTGATGCCGTCGAGGTCCTTCACCGTGGAGGCGGCGGGGGTGGCGACGATCTCCTCGCCGTCGCGATAGGCGACGCCCTTGATGCGGCGGCGGTCGGCCTGCCAGCGGCCCTCGGCGACGGCGCGCATGAGCTCGACCACGATCTCCTCGCCCTCGCCGCGGACGATGGCGTCGACCTGCGGCGCCTCGGAGAGCACCTGCTTGAACATGAAGGTGGCGTGGACGCCGCCGAGCATGGTGAAGACGCCGGGCAGCGTGTCCTTGGCGATCTCGAGCGTGCGCTCGGCCTTGTAGATCGAGGGGGTGATGGCGGTGGTGCCGACCACGTCGGGCTTCAGCTGCGCGAGTCGCGCGGCGAGCGCGTCGTCGTCGAGGTCGTCCGTCATCGCGTCGATGAAGGCGACGTCCTCGAAGCCGGCGGACTTCAGCGCGCCGGCGATGTAGGCGACCCAGGCGGGCGGCCAGTTGCCGGCGATCTCGGCGCCGCCGGAGTGGTAGTTGGGGTGAACGAGCGCGATGCGCATGGCCGGGCCTCCTGTCGAGTCGGAGGCACTTTGCGGGGCGAAGCGTCAGGCTGCGTTGACGTGGATCAAACCGGCGACCGTCAATCTTCGTTGACAGCCACCGGCGCCTCGCGGCCGGACGCCGCCGGGCGACGCGGCGGCGTCCGGGGTCAGCCGTGCTTCAGGATCAGGGTGCGAAGGGTCGTGAACTCCTCCAACCCGGCGAGGCCCTTCTCGCGGCCGTGGCCCGACCTGCCGAAGCCGCCGAAGGGCAGCTCGATGCCGCCGCCGGCGCCGTAGGCGTTGACGAAGACCTGGCCGGCGCGGATGCGGCGCGCGACGCGGAGGGCGCGCTGGCCGTCGCGGCTCCAGACGCCCGCGACGAGCCCGTAGTCGGTGCCGTTGGCGAGGGCGATCGCTTCGGCCTCGTCGCGGAAGCTCATCAGGGCGAGGACGGGGCCGAACACCTCCTCCTTGGCGAGGGCGTGGTCGGCGGGAACCGGGCCGTATAGGCGGGGGGCGACGTAGAAGCCGCCCTCGGGCGCCTCCGGCGCGATCTCGCCGGTGGCGAGGAGGGGGATGCCGGCGGCCTCGGCGGCGGCGCACATGCGCTCGACCCGCAGCTTCTGGCGGGCGTTGATCAGGGGGCCGAGGTGGAGATCCGATGCGGGCGGGCCGGCGCGGAGGGCGCGGAAGCCCTCGATCAGCCGGGCCTGCACCGCATCGAGCGCCGACTCCTCCACGAGGACGCGGGCGCCGGCGGAGCAGGTCTGCCCGGCGTTCTGCACGATGGCGTTGAGCAGGACCGGGAGCGCGGCGTCGAGATCGGCGTCGGCGAACACCACCTGCGGGGACTTGCCGCCGAGTTCCAGCGTGCAGCCGGCGTGATGGGCGGCGGCGGCGGCCTGCACCTTCGCCCCGGTCTCGGGCGAGCCGGTGAAGCTGAGGAAGTCGACGCCGGGATGGGCGGCGAGGGCGGCGCCGGCGACCTCTCCGAGACCCGGCACGACGTTGACGGCGCCTTGGGGGAAGCCGGCCTCGGCGGCGAGTTCCGCGAGGCGGAGCAGCGAGAGGCAGGCGTCCTCGGCCGGCTTCAGGACGGCGGCGTTGCCGGCGGCGAGGGCGCCGCCTACGGAGCGGCCGAACATCTGGACCGGGTAGTTCCACGGGATGACGTGGCCGGTGACGCCGTGGGGCACGCGCTCGGCCACCGCGAGATGGCCGGCGATGGTCGGGATCTGCTCGCCGTGCAGCTTGTCGGCGGCGCCGGCGTAGAATTCGAGATAGCGGTGCAGGGCCGCGACGTCGGCGCGGGCCTGCTTCAGCGGCTTGCCGGTGTCGCGCGATTCGAGGGCGACGAGGGCGTCGTGCTCGCGCGCCACCAGCGCCGCCCAGCGGGCGAGGAGGCGGCCGCGGTCCTCGGCCGTGGTCGCGCCCCAGTCGCCGAGGAAGGCGCGGCGGGCGGCGGTGACGGCGCGGTCGACGTCCTCGGCGCCTCCGGCTGCGATGGAGGCGAAGACCTCGCCGTCCTCGGGCGCGATCATGTCGAGGGTCTCGCCGGAGGCGGGCGCCTCCCAGGCGTTGTCGATGAAGACCGCCGCCGGGACGGCGGGCGCGGCGTCGAGGGTCATGGCACGGTCCTCCCTTGCTTCGGGCGGAGCCTACGCCCGGCCCACGCGCGTCGGAAGGGGCGCCCTTGCGCCCGGCGGCGCCGCCCGGCAGGAGATGGGGGACCCCCGCAGGAGGATCCCCATGCGCGATCTCGAAGGCCTCTTCGTCGTCTCTCTCGAACAGGCGGTCGCCGCGCCGTACTGCGCCATGCGTCTCGCCGAGGCGGGGGCGCGGGTGGTGAAGGTGGAGCGGCCGGAGGGCGACTTCGCGCGGGACTACGACTACGACGTGGAGGGGCTCTCGGCGCATTTCGTCTGGCTCAACCGGGGCAAGGAATCGCTGCGGCTGAACCTGAAGGACCCGGACGACCGCGCCGTGATCGGGCGGATGCTGGAGCGGGCGGACGTCTTCGTCCAGAACCTCGCGCCGGGGGCGGCCGCGCGGCTGGGGCTGGGGGCGGCCGAGCTGCGCGCGAAGCGGCCGGAGCTGATCCACGTCTCGATCTCGGGCTACGGCGAGGAGGGGCCGCGGAAGGACCTGAAGGCCTACGACCTGCTGGTGCAGGCGGAGAGCGGGCTTTCGGCGATCACCGGGGGACCGGAGGCGCCGGCGCGGGTCGGCGTTTCGGTCTGCGACATCTCGGCGGGCATGACGGCGTATCAGGCGGTGCTGGAGGCGCTGATCGGGCGCGGGCGGACGGGGGAAGGGCGGACCATCGAGGTCTCGCTGTTCCACGCCGTCGCGGACTGGATGAACGTCGCCTATCTGCACACGCGCTACGGCGGCAAGCCGCCGAAGCGGCCGGGGCTGCGGCATCCCTCGATCGCGCCCTACGGCGTGTTCGACTGTGCGGACGGGGCGATTCTCATCTCGATCCAGAACCCGCGGGAGTGGCGGGCGCTCTGCGCGGAGGTGCTGGAGGCGCCGGAGCTCGCGGATCATCCCGATTATCACGACAACGTCGCACGCGTGGCGCATCGCCCGGCGCTGGAGGCGCTGATCGGCGCGGAGTTCGCGCGCTGGCCGCGCGAGGCGCTGGCGGCGCGGCTGGAGGCGGCGAAGATCGCCTATGGCCGGCTCTCCTCCATCGAGGAGTTCGCGCGGCATCCACAGCTGCGGCTGATCCGGGTGGACACCGAGAAGGGGCCGGTGGAGCTGGTGGCGCCCGGCGCGGTGCTGCGCGGAGTGGATCGCGCGCCGGGCCCGGTGCCGGCGCTCGGCGAGCACGACGCGGCGCTGCGGTCCGAGTTCGGGGGCTGACGGGCTCAGCCCGAAGCGCCGAGAAGCGCGGCGCCGCCGGTCCATAGCAGACGCAGCGCGATCAGGATCAGGATCGCGGAGAGGACGCGGCCGAAGAGGCGCTCGTCGAGGCGGAGCAGCAGGCGCCGGCCGATCAGCGTGCCGACGAAGCCCGCCAGCGCCATCGCCGCGACGAGGCCGAGCCAGGGCGCGAAGGCGAAGCCGAAGAGCCCGAAGACCAGCGATTTCAATAGATGTTGCAGCGTCATCATCGCGGCGTGGGTGGCGACGTGACGGGTGCGCGGCAGGCCCAGCGTCCTCACCCAGGCGGCGACGAAGGGGCCGGTGGCGCCGACGAACATGGTCAGGAAGCTCGACGTCGCGCCGGCGAGGGGGCCGGTCCGCGCGATCCAGGCGGGGGGGCTCGCTGCGACCGACCAGAGCAGGAACAGGCCGACGAGCGCCTGCACCGCGCCGGGCGGAAGCTCCACCGCCACGAGGCCGCCGAGGGCCGCGCCGGCCACCGCGCCGAGGGCGAAGGCGCCGAGCGGGGCGGGCTCGATCTCGCGGATCATCAGCGCGGCGCGGCCGGTGTTGGAGGCGAGCTGCACGAGGCCGTGCACGGGGATCAGCGCGGCGGGCGGGAGGGCCGCGGCGAGCAGGCCGAGGAGGATCGCGCCGCCGCCGAGGCCGAAGGCGGCGGCGATCAGCGAGGTCCCGAGGCTCGCCGCCGCGAGGCCGAGGGCGAGGAGCGGCCCGACCTCGGGCGGCAGCAGCGTCACGCCACGCGGGTCTCGAGGACGCCGACGCCCTCCACCGTGCCGCGGAGCGTCTGGCCGCGGTGCACCGGGCCGACGCCGGCGGGGGTGCCGGTGAGGATCAGGTCTCCGGGCGCGAGTTCGAAATGGCGTGAGAGGGTCGCGACGATCTCCGGCAGCTTCCAGATCATCTGCGCGAGGTCGCCGGACTGGCGGATCTCTCCGTCGATCTCGAGGGTGATGGCGCCCTTGTCCGGATGGCCGATCTCCTCGGCCGGCACGAGTTCGGAGATGGGGGCGGAGCGCTCGAAGGCCTTGGCGGTCTCCCAGGGGCGCGACGCCTTCTTGGCGACGTTCTGGAGGTCGCGCAGGGTCATGTCGAGCGCGACGCCGTAGCCCCAGACGAGGGAGAGCGCGTCCTGCACCTCGACGTTCCGGCCGCCGAGACCGAGGGCGGCGGCGAGCTCGATCTCGTGGTGCACGTCTTCGCTCTGCTCGGGGTAGGGGAATTCGCCGGACGGGTCGGCGGCGGTGGCCGGCTTCATGAAGAAGAACGGCGGCTCGCGGTCCGGATCGCCGCCCATCTCGACCGCGTGTTCGGCGTAGTTGCGGCCGATGCAGTAGATGCGGCGCACCGGGAAGCGCGCCGAGGTCCCGCGGACGGGGAGCGAGTGGACGGGGGCGGGCGGGATCGTGAAGTCGGTCATGCGGAGGCTCCGGGGCTGCGTCGGGCCCTGCATCGGCCGTTCGGAGGCCGACCGCAAGATGCGGGCGGGCCGGCGGCGCGGCGGGCGGGAGCGCCCGGAGACGGCGCGGGCGGCACTGGGGCGTGCCGCATGGATCGGGCTTTCGTGCGCATCGCGTGCGGCGGGGATGCGCCATCGGCGCCGCCCGGGTGCTGCACGCGTCGGACCATGATGCGCATCGCGTGCATACGGTGTACCGACTTCGTCGGCCCTTGGTGCGGACGTCGTGCCGACTTGGCGCCGACGTCGTCGGACGGGGCCGGCCGAAAACGGGACGGGAACCGGAGAGAGGGGGACGGCGATGCGCGTCGAGGTCACGGGGGTCGGCGGGCTGATCCTGCTGGCGCTGAACATCTGGGCGATCGTCTCGGTGGTGAACTCGGGCGCGAGCACCGGGGGCAAGGTGCTCTGGGTCCTCCTGATCCTGCTGCTGCCGGTGCTGGGCTTCCTGATCTGGCTGCTGTTCGGGCCGCGCCCCGCCCGTTGACGCGAAGGCGGAGACTGCCCGAGCTGAGTTGAGATCGGGTTTCGGCAGGTCCCGGACAGGCTCCGCCCGCCGGCGGCCGCGGGGTCAGTCGAAGGCGCTGGCGTAGAGGCGGTGGGAGATCCCGGTGAGATCGGCGGCGAAGGCCTGGCCGTGGTCGCCGCCTTCCTTGCGGATCCGGTCGCATTCCCTGATCACGTCCCTGTTCCGGTCCTCCCGCCGCCTGTAGGCCAGAGCCGCCTCGGGCCAGACGCCCTTGGCGCCCATGTCGGCCTCGAAGAGCCGCTAGGCCGAGCCGGCATGGCGCGTGACGTGTTGGAAATGCTTGGTGGCGCGCTTGGCGACGTGGTCTTCGCGCACCGGCGGACCCGTCTCGACGCGCAGCCTGTCCTCGGTGAAGCGCAGAGTGGTGAAGGGCGGCAGGCCCGTGGCCATAGCCTCCTCCTCCCGGCCGCTCTCGAAGATGCGCAGACCGCGGATCATGCGCCAGGCGTGGATCAGGTCGTGGGCGAGGATGATCAGGGGCGCGTCGTTCGGGTCCGCGTCGGCCTGCGTCGGATCGAAGCGGATCTGGGCGCCGGAGCCCCGGCCCGGGGTCGGGTGCGGATACATGCAGAGCGCGAACCGCGCGCAGCGGTCGGCGTCCAGCGCCGACTTGCCGAGCATGACGTCCGCGATCTCGACGGCGCCGAGGTTCGGGAGGACCTCCAGCGTCTGTCGCTTCACCTTGGAGCGTCCGATCGCCGCGCGGAACTCGGCGGCGTAGACGGAGGCGTCGGGGATCTGCCGCCTGCGTCCCTCGCCGCGGATCAGGTCGGCCTCGGCCTGCGGGATCTGCCGCAGCCGGACGAAGCCCGCGCGTCGCGCAGGCCCGTCTCGGGATAGGGTTTTGCGACCGATCCGGATCGCTTCGCCTCCGCCTTCGGACCCTGAAGGCGGTGGCGGGCGCGATGACCCGCCGCCCTGACGTCCTCGATCAGCGCCTTGCCGAGGGGGCAGGTCCTCGGCTCGTCCGGCAGCTTGCGGATCATGTCGACGAAAGCGTCGCCGTCGGACGGCGAGAGGCGCGCCGCGGCGTCGAGGCTCGTTCCCCGGAACGGATGGATCCACATGTTGCGACAGTATCGGACATGGCTCATGCCGAACGTCTCCCGTCCGACGGCACGGGGGCGGCCGCCCCGCGTTCCGATGCTCGAAGCTCTGGCGCCGCAGGGCAAGCGATCCGCCGCTGCCGGCGCCGCCGCCCCGGTCAGCTCGGGCCGGGCTCCGCCGGCGGCGTCCGGCGGCGCCGGAGGAGCACATGGGCCGGCCAGGCCGGGGCGGGGAGGGTCGGCCCGCGCCGGTCGAAGCGGTAGCCGAAGGCGGCGATCTCGAAGGCGTTGGCGCGTTCGACCCGGCGGCGGGCGGCGTCGTCGAACCAGTCCTGGAAGGGGCGGTCCGGGAACACGCGACGGTCGGCCTTGAAGGTGGGGAGCGCTCCCGCCGGCTCGGCCTTCAGCGTCTCGAACAGGCGGGCGAGGTCGTCGCCGAGGCGTTCGAACACCAAGGGCGCGTCGATGCAGGGAAAGCCCAGCAGCGCGAGCTTGGAATGGTTGCGGCGGAGGTCCGCCGTCGCCAGCCAGGCGCGGAAGCCGCGGGCGGCGTCCTCGAACGGGCCGGCCTCCAGCGCGGTCCGCCCGGGGCCGTCGAGCTCGGAGCAGTAGGCGGAGACGGCGCGGTCCCAGGGGTTCCGGACGGCGGCGATCTTGAGGTAGCGGGCGAAGGTCCGTCGGCCGAGCGCGAGGCGGACGCGCCAGGCCGGGGCGTGGTTGCGCCAGACGCGCTCCTCGGGTTGCCGGTCCGGCCCGCCGCGGACGCCGACGATGCCGTGAGGGGAGACGCGGGCGTCGCGGCGGTGGCGACCCATGTCGGGATCGCCGGGCGGCAGGCAGAGCGGCTCCAGCGCGGCCTCGATGGAGGTCGAGGCGGTCTTGTGGGTCTTGAGGTAGACGAAGGCGTGGTCGTGGCTGACGAGGACCATGCGGGCGCTCGGCCCTCCGCTTCGAGGCGCCCTGTCGGCGCGGGGGGATCGGCGGCGGCGACGCCGAAGTCGGGCGCCGGGGGCGGCGACGGTCGGGGCCCGCGGCTCACGGCCGAAGGGAAGTGCCGCGGCGCGGCCCGCGGCGCAAGGGGTTTCGACGGACGGCGCGCAGGCGCTAGGCTTTACGTGAACGGAAGCCAATGGGAGACTTTCACGCATGCGACGGCTCTACGCGCTGATCGGCGGGCTCGGCAGCCTCGCGCTGCTGGCGGGGCTGGTGGCGCTGGCGCTCTGGTTCGGACGCGATCTGCTGCCGCCCGACCGGCTGGTGTTCGCCGCGGGCCATTCGGGCGGCGGCTACGCCCGCATCGCGGAGCGCTACCGCACGGCGCTGAAGGACGACGGGATCGAGGTCGAGATCCGCGAGACCGCGGGATCGGTCGAGAACGTGCGCCTGCTGGAGGCGGGCGAGGTCGACGTCGCGCTGGTGCAGGGCGGGGTGGACGTCGATCCCGATGCGGCGGAGTCGCTCGGGGAGATGTTCTTCGAGCCGTTGTTCGTCTTCGTGCGCGCGGGCGTCGAGGACGCGGCCAATCCCGCCGCCTGGCGGGGGCTGAACGTCGCCACGGGCCCGGAGGGCTCGGGCGCCCGGGCCGCGGCGGAGTCGTTCCGCCGGGCGGCCTCGCTGGAGACGGGGGTGGTGGAGGCGCTGCCCCTCGGCGGGCGCGCGGCGGCGGAGGCGCTGCTGTCGGGAGAGGCGGACGCGGCGCTGTTCGTGGCGCCGATCTCGGCCCCCTATCTCGCGCCGCTGATCGAGGGCGAGGGAGTGCGGCTGGTCCAGCTTGCGCCGGTGGAGGCGCTGGCGCGGCGGATGGCGGGGGCGCATGTCGCCGAGCTGCCGGAGGGCTCGATCACGATGGAGCCGCCGCGCCCGGCGGAGGATCTGGAGATGATCGTGCTGACGGCGCGGCTCGCGGCCTCGCCCGACCTGCATCCGGCGCTGGTCGACCGGCTGGTGATGGCGGCGCGGCGGCTGCATGGCGGGCGCGACGTGCTGACCGACGCGGGACGGTTCCCGGCGGTCGAGGAGGGCGGCCTGCCGATGAACCCGCAGGCGCGGCGGCTGATCGAGAGCGGGCCGGGCTTTCTCGGCGAGTGGCTGCCCTGGTGGATGGCGGCGCAGATCGACCGGGTGCTGGTGATCCTGCTGCCGCTGCTGCTGGTGCTGGCGCCGGCGATCCGGATCGGCCCGGCGCTCTACGCCTGGGCGATGAAGCGGCGGGTGTGGCGCTTCTACGACCGGATCGCGGAGATCGACGCCGACATGCACGGGGCGGAGACGCGCGAGGCGCTGGAGGACGCCGAGGCGCGGTTGGCCGAGCTGGATCGGAAGCTGGCCGCGCTGGATCTGCCGGCGAGCTACATGCAGATGGCCTATTCGGCGCGCCTGCACGCGCAGATGCTGCGGGAGCGTCTGGAGCGCCGGCTCGCCGAACGGTGAGGACGGCGGCCTGCGCCCGATCACCCCTCGGTGCGTCGGGCCTGAAGCGCCCGCGGCGCCGTGACGGGTCCGAAGGACCCCCACGGCGCCGCCCGGCCCAACCTCGCGGCGTCTCCCGGCAGGGAGACGTCGGCGGGGCGGGAGTTCTCCGCCGGGGCGAGGGGCCGGCTTCGGGAGCGGGGCAGGCGGCCGGATCCTCTTGGCGTTCGACGAAGGCCTGGGCCGAGAGGGCGCCGAAGTCGTCGAGCGCGGCGCGCAGGCGGTCGTGCCTGCCGTCCCACCAGGCGAGGGCGATCAGCCCTCCGCCCGGCGCCTCGGTGTGGCGGTGCGCGATCGGCTTCGCCGGCACGCCGCCGACCGCGACCTAGGGGGGCACGTCCGCGGCGACCACGGCGCCGTGGCCGACGCGGACGCCGGGGCGGCGCCACCGCGGGCGTGGCCCAGCCAGGTGTCGTGGCCGACGGTGACGCGCCGGGCCGCGCGCCACGCGAAGAACTCCGCCTCGGGCTCGGCGTCGTCGAAATGGTCGCCGGCGCGGTACATGAAATGGTGCTGCGAGGCGCGCCACCGGGGGTCGTCGCCCGGGTTCAGCCGTACGAAGCCGGCGATGTCGGCGAACGTGCCGACCTCGCCGTGCACGATGCGATTCCGGCCGGCGCCGTAGGGGTGTCGCCGATCGTGGAGTCGCTCACCACGCGGTCGCGTCGGATCTCGACGTGGCTGCCGAGGCGGGAGTCCGTCACCCGCGAGGTCGGGTCGAGCCGGGGGGCTCGGAGAGCCTGGGCATTGGACGGTCCGTCGG
>DATFKM010000471.1:0-9616 GCA_035268645.1 Paracoccaceae bacterium
CGCGGCCGAGCCCGCGAAGCCGCCCGGATGGGGCGCGAAGCCCTCGGCCCCCTTGGGGGGATCTCCGCGGAGGGCGACGATGCGCCGGGCGCCCGCGGCGCGGTAGGCGGCGGCGACGCCCAGCGTCTCCTCGCGCGTCGCGCCGACGCAGGTGAGGTGCCCGGCGACCTCGAGACGCGCGCGCTCGCGGATCGTGGCGATGGCGGCGCGGGTGCGGTCGCGCGTGGTGCCCCCGGCCCCGTAGGTGACGGAGACGAAGGCGGGCGCGAGGGGCGCGAGACGCTCGACCGAGCGCCAGAGGCGCAGCGAGCCCTCCGGCGTCGCGGGCGGGAAGAACTCGAAGGAGATCGTCGGCGCTGGATGCGGCGTCCCGGACATGACTCGGCCTCCTCGGACCGGCGTGGCGCGGCCGGAGCGGACGCGCGCCGGCCGCATCATACCCGCGCCGATGACGACGCTTCAACGCGGGAATGCGACCCGCCCGCGCCAGCGCGAGTCGCGTTTCGGTCTCGCGGCGTCGCGGATCGCGCCCACCGGCCCGGCAGGCGGGCGTATTGCTTGGGGAAGGGGGCCGGCCCGGCCCCGGCCGTGGAGGACGCGGATGGCCCGCATCGTGATCGTCGGCTGGCGCGACATTCCCGCCCAGGTGGTGGCCGGGGCGGGGCGGCGCGCCGCCAAGCGCCCGCTTCCGGAACGGTTCGAACAGGCGATCGACCGCTGCGCGATGCGCGTCGGGGCCCGCGGCTCGGACGCCTATCTGGCCGACTGGCGCCGCGGCGAGCCCTACGAGGCGCCGGGCGAGGACGCCGCCGCGGCCGAGGCCGAGGCGGCGCGCCTCGAGGCCGAATACGACGCCGCGCGGCTCGCCGCGCTGATCGCCAACGACGGATGGGAGCCGGCCGCGGCCGGCCGCGACGGGAGCGCCGCATGACCAAGGTGTTCGACCTCTTCGCCCGGCGCCCGGGCGCCGCCCCGGCGGGGGACCTCCCGCCCGGCCTGCTCGCGGGCTTCTCGCTCGAGGTGATGCCGCGCACCGCCGCCAAGGTGGCGGATTTCGCGGCGCTGCTGCCGCAGGGCACGCGGGTCTACGTCGCGCATGTCGACGGCACGCCGATCGAGGACATGGTCGCGACGGCGCGGCGGCTGCGCGAGGCGGGGATGATCCCGATGCCGCATCTGCCGGCGCGCTCGGTCCCCTCCGCCGCCGCCTTCGCCGAGTGGCTGACGCGCTACCGCGACGAGGCCGGCGTCGATCAGGCGCTGCTGCTGGCCGGAGGACGGGCCGAGCCGGCGGGGCCCTATCGCGACTCGATGCAGCTTCTGGAGACCGGGCGCCTCGACGGCATGGGGTTCCGTCGCCTGCACGTCGCGGGCCATCCCGAAGGCAACCGCGAGGTCGATCCCGACGGCGGCGAGCGCGCGGCGATGGACGCCCTCGCCTGGAAGCAGGCCGTGGCCGAGCGGACGGGCGCGGAGATGGCCATCGTCACGCAGTTCGTGTTCGAGGCGGCGCCCGTCGTGGCCTGGGCGCGGCGGCTGGAGGAGGCCGGCATCCGCATGCCGATCCATGTCGGCGTGGCGGGGCCGGCGAAACTGCAGACGCTGATCCGCTACGCGATGACCTGCGGCGTCGGCGCCTCGGTGCGGGTGCTGCAGAAGCGCGCCGCGGACGTGACGCGGCTGATGCTGCCCTTCACGCCGGAGGATCTGCTGCGCGATCTCGCGCGGGCCAAGGCGGAGGATCCGTCGCTTGCGATCGAGGCGGCGCATCTGTTCCCGCTCGGCGGGATCGAGAAGACCGCCGAGTTCGTCGCCGGCCGACTCGCGCGCCGCCGCGTCGCCGCCGTCGGCTGAACCCCGCCTCGCCTTCCCCGCCGCCCGTCGCGCCCCGGCGCGGCGGCGGCCCCTCGCGCCCCCCCGAAAGGGATCCGCCGGATGACCCGAACCGTTCTCGAATCCAAGACCCGCAGCGTCGTGATCGGCTTCGACTCGCCGTTCTGCGTGATCGGCGAGCGCATCAACCCGACCGGGCGCAAGACGCTGGCGGCGCAGCTGGAGGCGGGCGACTTCTCCACCGTCGAGAGCGACGCGCTGGCGCAGGTGGCCTGCGGGGCCATGGTCCTCGATGTCAACGCGGGCGTCGTCTACAATTCCAACCCGAACCCCAACGAGACCGAGCCGCCGCTGATGCGCGAGATGGTGCGCCGCGTGCAGGCGCTGGTCGACGCGCCGCTCTGCATCGACAGCTCGGTGCCGGGCGCGCTCGAGGCGGGGCTGGAGGCGGCGGAGGGCCGGCCGCTCCTGAACTCCGTCACCGGCGAGGAGGAGCGGCTGGAGACGATCCTGCCGCTGGCGCGGCGATACGGCGTGCCGGTGGTGGCGATCTCCAACGACGACACCGGCATCTCCGAAGATCCCGAGGTGCGCTTCGCGGTCGCCAGACGCATCGTGGAGCGCGCGGCGGATCACGGGGTTCCGGCCTCCGACATCGTGGTGGACCCGCTGGTGATGCCCGTGGGGGCCATGGCGACGGCGGGGCGGCAGGTGTTCGCGCTGGTCCGGCGACTGCGCGAGGAGCTGGGGGTGAACACGACCTGCGGCGCCTCCAACGTCTCGTTCGGCCTGCCCAACCGGCACGCGATCAACGCGGCGTTCCTGCCGATGGCGATCGCCTCGGGCATGACCTCGGCGATCATGAACCCGGTGCGGCCGCAGGAGATGGAGGCGATCCGCGCGGCGAACCTGCTGATGGCGCACGACCCGCACGGCGCGGCGTGGATCCGCGCCTCGAAGCCGCCGGCGCCCGAGGGCGAGGCGGCGGACGACGGACGGAGGAGACGCCGGCGGCTCCGGGCCTGACCGGCGCGGGGCCTCCCGCGCGGCCCGAGGCGCAGGCGCCCGGCCCCGCCGGGCTCAGACCGCCGCCTCCGCGATCCGCCCGACCAGCAGCGCCCCGCCGCCGATCAGGGCGTAGCCCGCCAGCATCAGCAGCCCGTCCCGCGCGAAGACGCCCAGCGCGAACAGCGCCATGGCGCTCGCGCTGAGCGAGGTGGCGAAGGGGATCAGCTCGACGAGCGGCATGAACGGCGCGATCGCGGCGCAGAACACCAGCGCCGGGGCGTTGCCCGGCCGCTCGGCGAGCGGGACGAGCCGCTCGCCGAGCAGAGGGTCGATGCGGCGCACCGGGCCGCGCAGGACCTCCACGGCGCGGCGCAGCCGCTTCGCCTTCATCCCGCGCGCGCGCAGGACGCGCGGCAGCCAGACCGACCGCCGCCCGAGCAGCATCTGCACCGCGACGAGTCCGACCGCCGCCGCCAGCACGCTCGCGAGGCCGGGCGCGATCGAGGCGGGCGAGACCATGACCAGCGACGGCGCCAGCAGCAGCGGCCCGAAGGCGCGCGGGCCGAGCGCCCGCTGGACGTCGTCCACGGTGACGATCTCGTCCTGCGCCGCCGCCTCCAGCGCGTCGAGCATGCTCGCGAGGGAGTCTTCCGTCGCGGGATCGCGCTCGCGCTCGCGTTCCGTCATGCCGATCCCCGGATCCTCGCCGCAGATCGCTCCTTAGGGCGCAGCGCGGGCGGTCTTGCAACCGGTCGTGGGGCGTCGCAGAACCGCGCGCATGGTCGACGTTCCGCTTTCCGCTCCGGCGCCCGCCCACGACGATCGTCGCGCGAAGCGGAACGTCGTGGTGCTGGTGCTCGCGCAGGCGATCCTCGGCGCGCAGATGCCGGTCAACTTCGTGCTCGGCGGGCTGGCGGGGCAGACGCTGTCGCCCGAGCCCTGCCTCGCGACGCTGCCGATCTCGCTGATCGTGCTCGGCTCGATGCTGGCGGCGCCGAACGTCTCGGCCTTCATGGGGCGCTACGGGCGGCGCGCGGGCTTCCTGCTGGGCGCCTTCGGGGGCATGACCGGCGCCACGCTCTGCGCGGCGGCGCTGTTCCTCGGCTCGTTCCCGCTGTTCCTGGTCGGGACCTTCTGCACCGGCCTCTACATGAGCGCGCACGGCTTCTATCGCTTCGCGGCGGCCGACGGCGCCTCCGACACGTTCCGCCCCAAGGCGATCAGCTGGGTGATGGCGGGCGGTCTCGCCTCGGCGGTCATCGGGCCGCAGATGGTCAAGCTGACCTCGGACGCGCTGGCGCCGGTGCCCTTCGCCGGAGCCTACGTCTCGCTGATCGCGCTCAACCTCGTCGGCTCGCTCCTGTTCCTGTTCCTCGATTCGCCGCGCCCGCCGCGCCCCGAGGCGGGCGCGCCGCGCGGGCGCACGCTCGGCCGGCTGCTGCGCACGCCGCGCATCGCGGTGGCGATGATCTGCGGCATGGTCAGCTACGCGCTGATGAACCTCTCGATGACATCGACGCCGCTCGCCGTGGTCGGCTGCGGCTACGCCGAGGGCGACGCGGCGGACGTGGTGATGGTGCACGTCCTCGCCATGTTCCTGCCGAGCTTCTTCACCGGGCACGTCATCAACCGCGTCGGCGTTGAGCGGGTGATCGCGGCGGGGCTCCTGATCCTCGCCGCCTCCGGGCTGATCGCGCTCTCGGGCGTGCGGCTGGAGCAGTTCTACGGGGCGCTGTTCCTGCTCGGGATCGGCTGGAACTTCGGCTACATCGGCGCGACCTCGATGCTCGCGGGCGCGCATTCGCCGGAGGAGCGGAGCCGCGTGCAGGGCATGAACGACTTCGCGGTGTTCGGCCTCGTCACCGTCGCTTCGGTCGCCTCGGGCGGGCTGATGAACTGCGCGGGGACCGATCCCGAGGCCGGCTGGGCGCTGGTGAACCTGGCGATGATCCCGTTCCTCGCGCTCGCCGGCGGGGCGCTGCTGTGGTTCGTGATCCGCCGGCCCGAGGCGGCCTGACAGCCGCCGGCCTCACTCGTCGGCCAGCTGGTCCACCGTGGTGGCGCCGACGTTGCCGAGGTTGCCGAAGATCTGCTGCAGCGCCGAGAGTTCCCGCCCGAAGGTGGGCGTGGTGCGGGTGACGAGGTTGACCACCCGCCCGTCCTCGAGCCCGTAGCGGTCGATGCCGGAGACCAGACCGTCCCGGTCGAAGCGCACCACGATCACGCGCCGCTCGGTCACCTCGGGCGCGTTCCAGCCGAGCGTCTCGACCCGGCTGAACACGTAGTACCAGGCGTCGTCGCGGATCACGCCGGCGGTCGAGGGCCGGCCGATCTTGGAGGCGACGCTGCCCGTCGTGTCGAGGCCGGGCGCCAGCTCCTCCAGCCGCGCCTCGGTCGGCGCGTAGCCGTGGGTGGTCACCACCGGCTCGCAGCCCGCCAGCGCGACGAGCAGCGCCGCGCCGACGGCGCCCGTCCTGAAGCCGATGCGACCGCGGCGCCCCATGCCTCGCTCTCCGATCCCGTGTCCGACGATGCGCCCCCGGCCCGGCCGGACGGCTTGCGCGACCGAAGTATCCCGCGCATCTAATGACTGCAAGCCGCCGCCCCGGCGCCCCCTTCCGGAGCCCGCCGTCCGCGCTTCGCGCCCGTGGAGACAGAGGAGCCCCGCCATGCCGCGTCCCGGCCGCGAACTGCCGCCGCCGCCCGAATTCTCCCGCCCCGTCCGGGTCGCGGGCCTCGGCCGCGACGGCGAGACGATCGCCGCCTCCGCCGACGCCGAGGAGCGCGAGTCGCTCGCGCGGCGCTTCCGCGTCAAGGCGCTGCCGCGGATGGAGTTCGAGGCCAGCATCAGCCCCGACTTCGACGGCTGGCGGATCGAGGGCGTGGCCCGCGCCAAGGTGGTGCAGCGCTGCGTCGTCTCGCTGACCGACGTCTCGCAGAGCATAGAGGAGCGCTTCGCCCGACGCTTCCATCCCGGCGCGCCGGCCCCGGATCTGACCGACCTCGATCCCGAGGAGGAGGAGGATCCGCCGGAGCCGCTGCCGGCCGTGCTCGACCCCGCCGAGATGGCGGCCGAGGCCGTGGCGCTGGCGATCGACCCGTATCCGCGCGCGCCCGACGCGCGGTTCGAGGGCCGCGCCAGCCGGCCCGACGGGGCGGCGCCGCTCGAGGATCGCCGCCGCAGTCCCTTCGCCGATCTGGCGGCGCTGCGCGGTCGCCTCGAGGGCGGGGACGAGGAGGGCGGGGACTGAGCGCCCGGCGGCGCGAGCGGTCCTGCGGGGCCGCCGCGCCCCTTGCGCCGCGCGCGGGTTCGCGTATGGTCCGCGCTCGTTTTCCTAGGGAGTCGGACGTGCCGGACGCGGTCATGCGAAGGACCGCGGGCGGATGCGCCGGCCCCCGCGGCGCGTCGCGGAGACTCCGGCGCCGCGGCACGCAGTCGGAGGTCTGAAATGGCGGTCCAGCAGAACCGTGTCACCCGCTCGCGGCGCAACATGCGCCGCTCGCACCACGCGCTCGTGGGCTCCTCGTTCGCCGAGTGCACGAGCTGCGGCGAACTCAAGCGCCCGCATCACGTCTGCGGGTCCTGCGGTCATTACGGTGGCCGCGAGGTCGTCGCGATGGCCGACGAGGTCGATCTCGACGACGAGGGCTGAGCCGGGCGTCGGGCCCGGCCGCCGCGTCATGCCGGGGGCCGATCTCCCTCCGCCGGACCGCGGGTCCGCAGCCTCCGCCCAGCCGACGCGCGGCGGGCGGCCGGAGGCGGCGGTGATCTCCGTCGACGCCATGGGCGGCGATCGCGGCCCGGCGGCGGTGATCGGCGGGCTGCACATCTCGGCCAAGCGCAATCCGGACATCCGCTTCATCCTGCACGGCCCGGAGGCGGAGCTGACCCGGCTGATGCGCCGGCGCGGGCGTCTCGCGGAGCGCTGCGAGATCCGCGACGCGCCCGGCGTGGTGCCGATGGACGCCAAGCCCTCCCGCGTGATGCGCAAGGCGCGCGGCACCTCCATGCTCGCCGCGCTGCAATGCGTCGCCTCCGGCGAGGCCTCGACCTGCGTCTCCTGCGGCAACACCGGCGCGCTGATGGCCCTCGCCATGATGACGCTGCGCAAGGCGCCGAGCATCGACCGGCCGGCGATCGCGGTGTTCTGGCCCTCGCGCGGGCCGGCGGGGCACAACATCGTGCTCGACGTCGGGGCCGACATCCGGGCCGATCCGCGCAACCTCCTGCAATACGCGCTGATGGGCGCCGAATACGCCCGCATCGGCCTCGACTGCGCGCGCCCGCGCGTCGGGCTGCTGAACGTCGGGGCCGAGGACACCAAGGGCGGGAACGAGCTGCGCCGCGCGGCCGAGCTGATCGCCGCCGCCGCGATCCGTCCGGGCGCCGACTTCTCCTACATCGGGTTCGTCGAGGGGGGCGACATCCTCTCGGACCGGGTCGACGTGATCGTCACCGACGGCTTCACCGGCAACGTCGCGCTGAAGACGGCGGAGGGCGCGGCGAAGATGATCTCCGAGGCGGTGCGCGACGCCTTCTCGGGCGGTCGGGGCGGCAAGCTCGCGGCGCTGCTGGCCTGGCGCTCGCTGGCGCGGCTGAAGAAGCGCATCGACCCGCGGCGCGTCAACGGCGGCGTCTTCCTCGGCCTCAACGGCTCGGTGGTGAAGAGCCATGGCGGCGCCGACGCCACCGGCGTCTCGGCCGCCGTGAAGCTCGCGGCGACGATGGGGCTGACCGGCTTTCACGACCGGGTGGCGGAACAGGTTGCAAACGCCCTGTCCGACGTCGATGTTGCACCGACCGAAACAAGATTCACCGGGATTTCCGAGGGATGACCGTCACACGCGCCGTGCCTCTGGGCTGCGGCCACCACCTGCCCGACCGCATCGTCGAGAACGCGGAGTTCGCCGCGACGCTCGACACCTCGGACGAATGGATCCGCACGCGCTCCGGCATCGAGCGCCGGCACTTCGCCGCGCCCGGCGAGAAGACCTCGGACCTCGCCATTCCGGCGGCCGAGCGCGCCTTGGCGGCGGCCGGTCTCGGGCCGGGCGACCTTGACGCGATCATCCTCGCGACCGCGACGCCGGACCAGACCTTTCCCTCGACGGCGACGCGGGTGCAGGACGCGCTCGGCATGCGGCACGGCTTCGCCTTCGACGTGCAGGCCGTCTGCGCCGGGTTCGTCTACGCCGTCTCCGTGGCCAACGCGATGATCGTCTCGGGCCAGGCGCGTACCGTGATGGTCATCGGGGCGGAGACCTTCTCGCGCATCCTCGACTGGGAGGACCGCGCCACCTGCGTCCTGTTCGGCGACGGCGCCGGCGCGCTGATCCTCTCGGGCGAGCCCGGCACCGGCGCGCTTTCGGACCGGGGCGTGATGGCGGTGAAGACGCATTCCGACGGCGCCCATCACGACCTGCTCTACGTCGACGGCGGCCCCTCCACCACCGGGCTCGCGGGCGTGGTGCGGATGGAGGGGCGCAAGGTCTTCCAGCACGCCGTGAACAAGCTCGCGGACGTGGCGCACGAGGCGCTGGACGCCTGCGGCGCCACCGCCGAGGACGTGGACTGGATGGTGCCCCACCAGGCCAATCTGCGCATCATCGAGGCGACGGCGCGCAAGACCGGCCTGCCGATGCAGAAGGTCGTCGTGACGGTGCAGAATCACGGCAACACCTCGGCCGCCTCGATCCCGCTCGCCCTCTCCGAATCCGTCGCCGCGGGACGGATCGCGCGCGGCGATCTCCTGCTGATGGAGGCGATCGGCGGCGGCCTCGCCTGGGGGGCGGCGGTGATGCGCTGGTGAGGCGACGCCGCGCGCTTCCGCGGCGTCTGCAGGCCTGCGTCCAAGTCGTTGACATTGACTCCCATTTCCGCGCGCGCCTAGGCTCGTGCCGGTCGGGGGATCCGCGCGGCCGAAAGAGCCGCCGGCGCCGTCATCACCTTTGGGAGCCGGAGCATGTCCAGCAAGACGCATACGCGCCTCGACCTGACCGAGGCCGTCTACCGCGAGGTCGGCCTTTCGCGGAACGAATCCGCCGATCTGGTCGAGAGCATCCTCGGCCATGTCTCCGACGCGCTGGTGCGCGGCGAGAGCGTGAAGGTCTCCTCCTTCGGCACCTTCCAGGTCCGCCAGAAGGGCGCCCGCATGGGCCGCAACCCCAAGACCGGCGAGGAGGTTCCGATCGAGCCGCGCCGGGTGCTGGTGTTCCGCCCGTCCCACATCCTCAAGGACCGCATCAACCAGAGCCTGAGCGGCTGACGAATTCCCGCGGCCCCGCGCGCGTCGCATGCGGGACCGCCGACGAAGGCTCGACATGGAAAAGTCCCCCAACGCGTTCAGGACCATCTCGGAGGTCTCCGAAACCCTGGACGTCCCGGCGCACGTCCTGCGCTTCTGGGAATCGAAGTTCCCGCAGGTCAAGCCCGTCAAGCGCGGCGGCGGCCGGCGCTACTACAGGCCCGAGGACGTCGCGCTGCTCGTGGGCGTGCGCGAACTGCTCTACGAGGACGGCCTCACCATCAAGGGCGTGCAGAAGATCTTCCGCGAGCGCGGCGCGCGCAGCGTGATCGAGCGAGGCGCCGAGGCGATGGAGAGCCTCGGCGTCGCCGCCGACGGCGGCGGCCGCGCGGCCCGCGCCGCGCCGGAGGCCGTGGCGCGGCCGGAAGCCGCGCCCGTCCCGGCCCCGTCCGACCGGGACGGGGCGCACGCCGAACCCGAGGCCGCCTCCGACCCCGCCGCCGAGGTCGCCGACCCCGCCCGCGTGCGCG
>DATFKM010000472.1:0-3898 GCA_035268645.1 Paracoccaceae bacterium
CCGGGCCGAGCGGGGGGTCGATCCCCCCCGAGGCCCGAGCCCCGCCAAGGGTCGGCCGGCGCGGGTCAGGAGAGGACGGCGTTCAGGGCCATCGCCTTCGACATGTCGCCGTCGACCTTGAGACGGCCCGACATGAAGGCGCCGGTCGGGTTCAGGTCGCCCGACATGATGTCCCGGAAGGTGTCCTCGTCGGCGGTGAGGGTGCAGTCGGCCTCGGCGTCGGAGATCTCGACGCTGTCGCCCTCGATGCGCACCGAGCCGAGGCCCTCGATCTCGAACCGGACCGAGCCGTCGAGGCTCTGGTCGCCCAGTTTCTGCTCGAGGGCGGCCTTGGCGGCGGTCAGGGTCTCGCTCATCGCTCGGATCTCCGTGTCCGTGTCCGGGGACGGACGCGGCGGCGGCCGCGCCCTCGCAATTCGTGTCGGCGACGCTATGCTACATAGCGTCATGGCGATGCAATTCCGACGTCTCCCGCCGATGCTCGCGGCCCTTCTGGTTGCCGCAGCGACGGCAAGCTTTTGGCCCCCCGCGGCCCCCGCCCAGCCCGCCGCGGAACCGCCGGGCGAGGCCGACGATCTCTCGGACGGCGAATCGCCCTCCCTGCCCGAGGACCGCGAGGCCCGGCTCGACGCGCTGCACGAGCGTCTCGCGGAGGGCGACGACGACCGGCACGAACGATGGGAGCGCGAGATCCGCAAGCTCTGGTCGCGCTCGGGCTCGGACACGGCGGATCTCCTGCTTCGTCGCGGGCGCGAGGCGATGCAGGCCGAGGATCTCGGCAAGGCGGTGCAGCATTTCGGCGCCCTGGTCGAGCACCGTCCCGGCTTCGCCGAAGGCTGGCACGCGCGGGCGACGGCGTTCTACGCGATGGACGAGCTCGGCCTCGCGCTCGGCGATCTGGAACGCGCGCTGGCGCTGGAGCCGCGGCATTTCGGGGCGCTGCAGGGCCTCGGCGTGATCCTCGAGCGGATCGGACGGGAGAAGGACGCGCTCGCCGCCTATCATGCGGCCCACGCTCTCAATCCCCATATGGAACGGGTGGAGGAGGCGATCGAGCGTCTCGCGCCGAAGGTCGAGGGACGCGACGCCTGAACCCCGCACCGCGGCCGCCGACCGGCCGCCCCGCCCGCCTCTCGGACCCCTCCGCGTTCCGGACCCGCCATGAGCCTCGCCCTCACCGACCCGCCCGACGCGCGCCGAGAGCCCGCCGGCCATCCGCGCGACGGAACCGTCACTGCGGTGCTGGGCCCGACCAACACCGGCAAGACGCATTACGCGATCGAGCGGATGCTGGCGCGGCGCACCGGCGTCTTCGGCCTGCCGCTGCGGCTGCTGGCGCGGGAGGTCTACGACAAGGTGGTGGCGCTGCGCGGTCCCTCGGTCGCCGCGCTGGTGACGGGCGAGGAGAAGATCGCCCCGCCGCGGGCGCAGTACTGGATCTGCACCGTGGAGGCGATGCCGCTCGAGATCGGGGCCGACTTCGTGGGGGTGGACGAGATCCAGCTCTGCGCCGATCCCGAGCGCGGGCACGTCTTCACCGACCGGCTGCTGCGGGCGCGGGGCCTGCAGGAGACGCTGTTCCTCGGCTCCGATTCCATGCGCGGGCGGATCGCGGAGCTG
Organism: Paracoccaceae bacterium; assembly: GCA_035268645.1. Taxonomy (GTDB): domain Bacteria; phylum Pseudomonadota; class Alphaproteobacteria; order Rhodobacterales; family Rhodobacteraceae; genus Albimonas. The sequence goes on from DATFKM010000472.1 coordinate 1,621, forward strand.
ATCCCGAAGGCGCGTTTCGTGCGGCGCGAGCGGTTCTCCAGGCTGTCGTGGACGGGGGGACGCAAGCTCGGCCGAATGCCGCCGCGCTCGGCCGTGGTGGGCTTCAGCGTCGACAACGTCTACGCCATCGCCGAGCTGATGCGCCGGCAGAAGGGGGGCGTGGCGGTGGTGCTGGGCGCGCTGAGCCCCAGGACCCGCAACGCGCAGGTGGCGCTCTATCAGAACGGCGACGTCGATCATCTGGTCGCCACGGACGCGATCGGGATGGGGCTGAACCTCGACGTCCGGCACGTCGCCTTCGCGGGGACGCGCAAGTTCGACGGACGGCGCTTCCGCGAACTCATGCCCAACGAACTGGCGCAGATCGCCGGGCGCGCCGGGCGCTACACCGAGGACGGCAGCTTCGGCGTCACCGGCGAGGCGGGAGGCTTCGATCCCGAGGTGGTCGACGCGATCGAGACCCACCGTTTCGCCCCGGTGCGCCGGCTGACCTGGCGCAACGCGCGGCTCGACTTCGGCTCGGTCGAGGCGCTGATCGCCAGCCTCGAGGCGGGGCCGGACCGCCCCGGCCTGGTGCGGGCGCGGGAGGCGGACGACCTCGCGACGCTGCGCGCGCTGGCGGAGGATCCGGAGGTGCGGGCGATGGCGCGCGGGGGTCCGGCGGTGCGCCGGCTCTGGGAGGTCTGCCAGGCGCCGGACTTCCGCAAGGTCTCCGACGCGGAGCACGCGGCGCTCGCGGCGCGCATCTACCGCTTCCTGATGTCGGACGCCGCCCGTATACCCTCGGACTGGATCGCGGGGCAGATCCGCCGCGTCGATCGGAGCGAAGGCGACATCGACGCGTTGTCGAAACGGCTGGCGTATATCCGGACTTGGACCTATGTGGCCAACCGTCGCGACTGGGTCGAGGAGGCGGAGACCTGGCGGGAAGCCGCCCGCGACGTCGAGGACCGCCTGTCGGACGCGCTGCATCTGCGTCTGACTCAGAGATTCGTCGACCGGCGCACCAGCGTGCTGATGCGCCGGCTGAAACAGAAGGAGAGGCTCGTGGCCGAGGTCGATGCGACGGGCGTGGTGACGGCGGAGGGGCATGTCCTCGGCCGGCTCGACGGGTTCCGCTTCACCCCCGACCCGTCTGCGTCGGGCGACGAGGCGCGCACGCTGCGCGCCGCCTCGGTGCAGGCGTTGGAGGCGGAGTTCGCGCGGCGCGCGGACCGGTTCTACAACGCGCCCGACACCGACATCGACATGACCGAGCAGGGCGGCCTCATGTGGGGCGACATCGCGGTCGGACGGCTGGAGAAGGGTCCCGATCCGCTCTCGCCGGGCGTCGTCGCCTTCGTGGACGAGATCGCGGGGCCGGACGCCAGGGCGAAGGTGGAGCGCCGCCTCGGCCACTGGATCGCGCGGCGCATCGCGGCGCAGTTCGAGCCGCTGATCAAGATGCGCGACGACGAGACGATGTCGGGGCTGGCGCGGGGCGTCGCCTATCGCCTGGTGGAGACGATGGGCGTGATCCCGCGCCCGGAAGTGGCCAAGGACGTCAAGGCGCTGGATCAGGAGGGGCGGGCGCTGCTGCGAAAGCACGGCGTGCGCTTCGGCCAGCACACGGTGTTCATGCCGGCGCTGCTGAAGCCGGCGCCGGCGCGGCTGCGGCTGGCGCTGTGGGCGCTTTCGGAGGGATTCGACGAGTTCCCGGCGCCGCCTCCGCCCGGCATGGTGACGATCCCGGCGGTGCAGGGCGCGCCCTCCGGCTTCTATCCGCGGGCCGGCTACCGGCTGGCCGGCGGGCGGGCGATCCGCATCGACATGCTCGAGCGGCTGGCGGACATGATCCGCAGCGAGGACGTGCGCGGCGGGTTCGAGGCGACCGCCGACATGCTCTCGATCACCGGCTGCACGCTGGAGCAGTTCGCGGAGCTGATGAAGGGACTCGGCTGGCAGGTCGAGAAGGGCGAGCGGCCGAAGCCTGTCGCCGAACCGGCGGCGAAGGGCGACGCGGCGGAAGCGCCGGCGGAAGAGGCCGCGGCGGCGAGCGAGGCCGCGGCCGAAGCGGGTGACGCGCCGACCGCGGACGAGGAAGCTTCGGTCACGGCTGACGAGGCGACAGCCGCCTCGACCGCGCCGGCTGCCGACGAGACGGCGGCCACGGGGCCGGAGACGCTCGCCGACGAAGCCGGGGCCACGGAGACGCACGGGATCGAGGCGGGCACGGCGGAAGCGGCGGGCGCGGGCAAGGCGGAAACGGCGGACGCGGGCGCGGCGGAAACGGCGGACG
>DATFKM010000473.1:0-6066 GCA_035268645.1 Paracoccaceae bacterium
GGCCTCCATCATCGCGGGGTCGATGCGGGAGAGGGCGGGGTAGAGCAGGATCACCGCGTAGGGGAACACGAGATAGGCCATGACGAGGACCGTCAGGGGCACGGAGGTCTTGAAGCGCACGTCGCGTGGGCTGGCGAGGCCGTGCTCGCGCAGCCAGTCGAAGACCGGGGTGGCCTTGAGCAGGTCGGTCAGGCCGCTCTCCCGGAACAGCATGGGCAGGCCGGAGCGGTTGGACATCAGGATGTCCCAGCCCATCACGACGAACACCTCGGAGAGCGAGAGCGAGGCGAGCAGGAACACCAGCCAGATCGTCTGCGTGCGGCGCGAGCGGCGGGCGATGGCCCAGGCCAGCGGGAAGGCGAAGGCGACGGCGACGACGCTGGCGAGCGCGGCGTAGGCGAGCGACCAGCCGAGGCGCGCGAGATAGAGGCGGGAGGTCGTCTCGGGCCAGTCGAGGCCGACGAAGACGCGGCGGTAGTTCTGAAGGCTGAGGCCCCAGTCCCACGCGGCGCCGTCCTCCGGCACGCCCAGCGAGACGGCGAGGACCAGCGCGAAGGGCGCGACGCAGAGCGCGAGGAGGACGAGGCCGAGTGCGGGCCGCGAGAGGCCGAGACGTGCCGGTCCGGGCTCGCTCGGCGTAGGGACGGCTGCCGGGGTCGTCGCGACCGACGGACGGGCCGGCGCCGGAGCCTCCGCGCGGCGCGGGCGGGCCGCGGCCGGCGTCAGGTCTCGGGGCGCGGGGGCGCTCATCGGGCTCAGGCGGCCGCCGCCGCCGCCTCGGCGGGAAAGACGCGGAGCATCTCGGGCGGGAACTCGACGTGCACCGTCTCGCCGAGGCGGGGGCGCGCGGGCGCGGCCCAGGGCAGCTCCACGACCAGGCGGCCGGAGGGTCCGTCGAGATGGATCTCCCGCGTCTGGCCCACGTCGCGGACGAAGGAGACCGCGGCCGGCAGCCGGTTGGGTCCCGAGGCGGCGGCGAGGCGCAGCCACTCCGGGCGGCAGGCGACCACGACCGGCGAGCCCTCCCGGAAGCTCGGCGGCGGATCGGCCGTCAGCGTCGCGCCGCCGGCGAGGCGCACGGCGCCGCCGCGGGCCGTGCCTTCGAGGAAGTTCGCCTTGCCGATGAAGCCCGCGACGAAGGCGTTGGCGGGGTGGGCGTAGATGTCCTGCGGGCTCCCGACCTGCTCGGCCCGGCCGTCCGACATGACCACGACGCGGTCGGCCATGGTCATCGCCTCGCGCTGGTCGTGGGTGACGACGACGGTGGTGATGCCGAGGCGCTGCTGGAGGAGGCGGAGCTCCACCTGCATCTCCTCGCGCAGCTTGGCGTCGAGGGCGCTCATGGGCTCGTCGAGGAGGAAGACGGAGGGCTCCTGCGCCAGGGCGCGGGCGATGGCGACGCGCTGGCGCTGGCCGCCGGAGAGCTCGCCGATCCGCCGCTCGCCGAGGCCGGAGAGCTGCACGAGGTCGAGAAGCTCGAACGCGCGGGCGCGGCGCTCGGGTTTCGGCCTGCCGGCTATGGCGAGGGAGTAGCCGACGTTCTCGGCCACCGAGAGATGCGGGAAGAGCGCGAAGCTCTGGAACACCATGCCGAAACGGCGCTCGTGGGCGGGGAGGTCGGTGACGTCCTCGCCGCCGAGCTCGATGCGTCCGAAGCTCGGCGCCTCGAGGCCGGCGATGATGCGGAGCAGCGTGGTCTTGCCGCAGCCGGAGGGGCCGAGAAGGGCGGTCAGCTCCCCGGCGGGAAAGCGGAGGTCCACCGAGTGGACCGCCGTCGCCCCGCCGGGGAACGTCTTGCGCACGTCCCGCAGGCGCAGGTCGCTCATGCCGCCGGCTCCGGCGCGCGTCCCGCGGTCGACCTCACGCCGAGGCCAGCATCTTGTCCCAAGTCTCCTTGATGAACTCGCCGTGATCCAGATAGGCCTCGTAGGCGGGGGTGATCGCGGGCGTGCCGGACACGGCGGCGAACGCCTCGTCCGTGAGACCGGCGGCCTCCTGCGGGAGCAGCGGCGCGGTGCCGATCTTGCGGCTCATCAGGGCCTGGGTGGCGGGGTCGGAGGAGAAGGAGACGAATTCCTGCGCCTCGGCGTCCTTCTCGGAGAGCGCGGAGAGGCACCAGGAGCCGTAGTCCTGCGGGTTGCCCTCCTTCGGGAACACCGACCGGATCGGGAAGCCCTCGGCGGCCATGATGCCGGCGACGTCGTGGTAGTACATGCCGGCGATGACGTCCTCGTTCTTCATCGCCTGCTCCATCTGGGATTCCGCGGACCACCAGAGGGCGACGTTGGGCTTGAGCTCGGCCACCTTGGCGATGACGGTCTCGATGCCCTCGCGGGTGGCGAGCGTCTCGGCCCCGTCGAAGAAGGTCGCGGCGGTGATGTCGAGGAAGTAGGCGTTCCACTGCTTGGAGAGGCCGAGGGACGCCTCGTAGATCGAGCTGTCCCAGAGTTCGGCCCAGGAGGCGGGCGCCTCGACCACGTTCGGGTTCACCACCAGCGAGGAGAACCACGACATTGCGCCGACGCCGACGAGGCCGGTGGAGTCCTCGAAGCGGAACTTGGGATCGAGCGCGTCGGCCTTCACGGCGCCGAGCGGCTTGAGGATGCCGCCGATGCGGCTGGCGCGGATCATGGTGTCGCGCGCGTAGAGCGAGAGGTCCGAAGGGACCGAGCCCGAGGCGGCGGCGTTCTGCATCGTCACCAGCCAGTCGGCGGAGTTGGGCTGGGTGACGCTCTCCACCTCGATGCCGGTCGCGGCGGTGAACTCCGGATAGATGTGGGACTTGAAGCTGTCCTCGAAGTAGCCGCCGTAGGACCCGACGCGGATCGATCGCGACTGCGCGAGGGCGGGGGCGGCGAGCGTCGAGGCGGCGACGAGGCCGGCGGTGTTCTGCAGCAGGCGGCGGCGGGTCAGGACGGCTCGGGTCATGCGGCGATCTCTCCGTGTCGCTCCGGGGGGCCTTCGAGGGCCGTTGAAAGGAGCGTGGGGAAGGCGCCGGGTCTTGTCGCGTGCCGCGAAGGGTGGAGCGCGGGATCGGCGGCCTTCTGCACATTTCATTTGCTTGTGCGCGGAGTTTTGATCACCTCATGTGCGAATGACGGGGATATGGCGCCTCAGAGGGCAGGGTGGCAGGGTTTCAGGCGACGAATCATGCCATGAGAGGAGCCCGGCCATGGCCGACGCCGCCTACGACGCGACCGAAGATCAGCGCGCGATGACGATCGACGATGCGCAGCTGCCGGTGATCGACCTCTCGTCGCTGGCCGAGGGGACGGCCGAGGCGAAGGCGTCTGTCGCGGCGGCGCTGGGCGAGGCGGCGCGGACCTCGGGCTTCTTCTACGTCACCGGGCACGGGGTGCCGCAGGCGCTGGTCGACGGCGTGCTCGCGGCGTCGCGTGAATTCCACGCGATGCCGCGGAGCTACAAGATGAAGTGGTGGTCCGGATTCACCACGCATCATCGGGGCTACGTTCCGTTCGAGGAGAACGGGTCGGACTTCCCCAGGAAGATCAACTTCAACGAAGCATGGGACATGAGCTTCGAGGCGCCGGCGGATCATCCGGATCACCTCGCGGGGTGGCGGATGACGGGACCGAACGTCTGGCCGGACCTGCCGGGGTGGAGGGAGACGGTCTCGGGCTATTACGACGCCGTGTTCGGGCTGGGGATGCGGATGCTCGACTGCCTGGCGCTGGAGCTCGGCGTGCCGGTGGAGGAGCTGACCCGGCACATCACCTGTCCGACCTCGCAGCTGCGGCTGCTGCGCTACGTGCCGAACGATCTGCCGAAGAGCGCGGACGTGGTCGGCATCGCGCCGCATTCGGACTTCGAATGCTTCACCATCCTGCTTCAGGGCGGGCCGGGACTGCAGGTGATGAACGCCGACGACGTCTGGATCGAGGCGCCGCCGATCCCGGGCTGCTTCATCGTCAACATCGGCGACATCTTCGAGGCGTGGTCGGGTGGACGGTTCAAGTCGACGCAGCATCGGGTGGTCAATCTCGGGCATGAGCGCTTCTCCTGCCCGCTGTTCTTCGGGCTCGACTATCACGCCGTGGTGCAGCCTCTGGAGCGGTTCCGGACGCCGGAGGCGTTGGAGAGGTATCCGCCGTTCAAGGCGGGCGAACACCTGATGGGCATGACGATCCCGTCCTTCCGTTACATGGCGGACGCCAAGTCCAAGGGGGTGCTCGCGCCCGACTACGAGGCGCCGGAGGAGAACCCGTTCCGGCGGGCGGCGAAGCCCGTCGACGGGGTCGCGGCGGAGTGAGGCCGCATCCGGCCTTCGCGGGGCGGGAGATCCCGCGGAAACACGCCCTGGGGCCGTTCCGGCTGCGCTGGCTGACGCCGGAGGATCTGGAGGAGGACTACCGGGCGGTGATGGAGAGCGCGGCGGAGCTGTCCGCCCGCTCGGTCTCCGGCTGGCCGGCGGGGCTGACCAAGGAGGCGGACGCGGTGGACCTCGCCTGGCATCGGCGGGAGTTCGAGACGAACCGGTCCTTCGCCTGGATCGTGGAGGACGAGGGCGGGGCGTATCTCGGCTGCGCCTACGTCTATCTCGACTGGTCGGCGGAGGGGCCGATGCTGCCGGTGTGGTGGTTCCGGAGCTCCGTCGCCGGGCGGGTGGACGAGGCGGGGTTCCGGGCGCTGTTCCTCGGCTGGCTGGGGGGCGAGCCCTGGCCGGCGCTGGCGATCCGGGAGGAGACGCCGGTCTGAGCGCCGGCGGGCCGGCGGGCGCCCCGAGCGCCGCTGCGCGGCGCCGGCCCCCCCGCCAGCCTGCGCCGGACCTCGACGGGGGCGGAAGGGCGTACCGCTTTCGTGCGGGAATCGTGCCGACGACGTGCGGCGCGCGTCAGCCATTCGTCATGCATGCGTCGGACTCTTGTGCTGACATCGTCGGACTCCGGTCGGACTCGTGTCGGCTTCCGGTCATCCTTTCGTGCCGCGCGTGTGCGGGCTTGGTGCGGGCGCCGTCGGACGGCGCTGTGCCGGAATGGTGCGTTTCTTCGTTTGGGTCTCGCGATGGGGCGGGGGAGCCTACTGCGCCGCGGTTGACGCCGGGTTTGCGCCGGATGGCGGGGCCGGGCGCCCCTCGGCGGCGCGCCCCGCGCGTCGCCGGCGCCGGGGGAGCGGGGGCCGGAGGCTCCCCGAGCCCGGCGCTCCCCTCTCGAATGATCCCGCTCGGGGCGTCGCGGCGCCGGACCGCGCTCTTTCCGTTCCGCGGGACGGATGCGGGCGATTGGGGGGTGACGTGGCGGGGTTTCGCCATTACTATGAATTTTCCATGAACGACATCGAGTTTTCGAGGGGGCTTCAGACATGACATCCGTTTTCGCGCGGCTCGCCGCCGCGGCGACCGCGCTGATGCTGGCCGCGGTTCCGGCCGCGGCGCTGCAGATCACCATGCTATACGACGACGTGAGCCCGTCGGACGGCGCGCCGTTCGTCGGGACCGGCGTGCTGACGCTGGGTTCGGATCCCGGGAACGGGAGCTTCGCCTGGACCGGGCTCGACACGCCGTCGCTCGTCTTCACCTTTCCCGGAGCGGCGGTCGGCGGCGCGGACCTCGTGCTCACCGAGGCCGACGCCTCGACGGATCTGACCCTGCTCGACGTCATCCTCTCCGGCGCCGGCGACGTGCGGGCGTTCCGGTTCGACAGCGACGAGGGCGGCTTCGCCGGCGGCTCGCTCGATCTGAGGAACACGCTGGGCACACTGTCGCATCAGCCGGGCGGCGGATCGCTGTATTTCGCCCGCAACGCCGATCTCAGCTTCGACGTGTTCGGCGAGTTCGTGCCGGGCGGAGAGGCCGGCGCGCCGGTGCCGCTGCCGGCGGCGGGCTGGCTGCTGGCGGCCGGGTTCGCGGGCCTCGCGGGGCTGCGGCGGGCGCGTCGGCGCGCCTGAGACGGCCCTTCGCCGCGGAGACGCGACGCCCCGCCGGCCGGCCGCCGGCGGGGCGTTTGCGTTCCGGCGCGCCGCTTGCGAGCCTCGGCGTCCGGACGGGGCCGCGGAGAGGGACGGGCGATGGCGGGCGGATACGGGCGCGGGCGGCTGAACCTGCCCTTC
>DATFKM010000474.1:0-6819 GCA_035268645.1 Paracoccaceae bacterium
GCCACGCCCTCTCCCAGCCCCGCTGTCCGGAGAGGCCGTTCCGAAGAACGGAAATCACGGAATACGGCTGCACGCAGATCCTCCCTTGCAGCGCCGACGTTACGCATCGCGGGTCCCTCGCCGCAACCGGTTTTTCACGGAAACCGATGGCGCCTTCGGACGCGCGGCGCGCCCGCCGCAGGAGAACCGCGCATGCGTCTGAACCGTATCGAGACCCGTCCCGAAGGGCCGGAGACCGTCCCGCCGCTCCTGATCGCGCACGGCCTCTTCGGCACGGCCCGCAACTGGAACGGCATCGCCCGTCGGCTCGCCGAAGACGGTCGCCGCGTCGTCGCCGTCGACATGCGCAACCACGGCGACAGCCCCTGGGCGGACCGCCAGACCTACGCCGACATGGCCGGCGACCTCGCCGAGGCGCTGGCCGATCTCGGCGGCGAGGCGGACCTGCTCGGCCACTCGATGGGCGGCAAGGCGGCGATGACCCTCGCGCTCGGCGATCCGGGGCCGCTGCGCCGCCTGGTGGTGGCGGACATCGCGCCGGTGGCCTACGCCCACAGCCACCTGCCCCATGTCGAGGCGATGCGCGCCGTCGACCTCTCGGGCGTGCGCCGCCGGGGCGAGGCGGAGCCGCAGCTCCGCGCCGCCGTCCCCGACCGCGGCGTCCGCGCCTTTCTGCTCCAGAGTCTCGCCGCGGGCCCCGAGGGCGCACGCTGGCGGCTGAACCTCGACGCCCTCGCCCGCGCGATGCCCGACCTCGTCGGCTGGGAGGATCCGGTGCCGGCCGACCCCTGGCCCGGCCCGGCGCTGTTTCTGGCCGGCAGCGCCTCGGACTATCTCCTCCCCGCCCATCGCCCGCGCATCCGCGCCCTCTTCCCGGGCGCGCGCTTCGCGGCGCTGAAGGACGCCGGGCACTGGCTGCACGCCGAGCGGCCGGAAGCCTTCGCCGACACCGTAAGCGCCTTCCTCGACGCCTGACCGCGGCGCCGCCGGGACCTGACAGGGGGTGTTCAAGCCGTCGCCGAACGCGTGCTAGGCTCCGACCCCGGAGGACGGGCCCAAGCCCGCCGAGGCAACGGGGAGACCGAGATGCGGACCATCAGGGACGCGCGACGGCGCACGGATGCGGCGGCCGCCGCGGCGATCACGATCCTGGCGACGGCGGCGGCCGCCGCCGCGCAGACGCCGGTGCGCCCGGCCCTGCCGCAGCCGAGCGCCTCCGCGCTCGAGCCCGGCCTCGCCGTGCGCTACGCGTTTCCGGCCGAGGTCCGCTTCCTCGGCCACGCGGTGGCGGCGCTGCGCAGGGAGGGCGAGCCCGGGCGGCCCCTCGTCGGCCTCGACTATCCCGATCAGGGCCTCGGCCAGCCCACCCTCACCAGCGGCCGGGGCGAGTTCGTCGCGGCCGAGATCGAGGGATTCGTGGAGTTCGACCAGCCCGGGACCTGGCGGCTCGAGATCCACTCCAACGACGGCGTGTCGGTGGACATCGGCGGCTCTGCCGTCGACAGCTTCGACGGCCGCCGCACCTGCGACACCAACGGCTGGGTCGAGATCGAGGTGCCCGAAGCCGGCTGGTATCCGGTCGAGGTGCTGTTCTTCCAGCGCTACAACAGCTCCTGCCTGATGATGCGCTGGGAGAAGCCCGACGGGACCCGCGAATGGACCCCGCAATCGGCCTGGGCCTACCTGCCGGAGTGACCTTGCGGCGCCGGCCGCAGGCGGCCGGCACGCCATGCCCGCATCCCGCCCGTCCCGGGCGGAATGCGGCGCCGCGCGGTCCTGACGCTCGGCGCGTCGAAGGGCGGGCTTCGATGCAGGGATCAGCCTTTCGCCTTCCAGAAGATCGACCCCTCGGTCTCGTCGAACCTGCCCGTTTCCGGGTTGCGCACGAACATCACGCCGCGCCGCTCCGCATCCTCCGGCACGTCGATCTCCCCGCTCGACTTGCCCTCCTGCTCGCGCCGCCCTGCATCGATGCGACGCTTGTTCGAGCGGCCGCGGACAAGCTGCGCCAGCAGCCAGAGCCACCCGTGGTCCTCGTGCTTGCGGTCCGCCGCCGCGACCAGAAAGCCGTGCAGGAACTCCGGCCGGCGAAAGGTCTCCTCCTTGTCGCCGTTCTTGTCGACGATCAGGTCCCAGACGCCGCTCTGGGAGCCGTCCTCGAAGCGCCATCGCCGAAGCGCGCAGGCGGCGAACAGTTCCAGCGGCCGGTGCTTGAGGAAACCGCTCGCGGCCGCGTGCTCGACGATCACGTACCATTGCAGCCGATGGGTGAATTCGCCGTGCGAGGCGCCGACCCCGGTGTCCTTCCAGTGATAGGCGTATTGGAACAGATATTTCCGGAAGTCGTCACCGTAGACGAAACGCGACAGCGTCGGCGTCCGCGCCGGCATCTCCCGCTCGTCCGGTCCCGGGGCGTCGGCGGGAAGGTCGACCGGGATCCGACCGGTGTTGAAGCCCGATTTCGCCTCGTGCTCGTCGAGGACCGAGGTCAGAAGCTTGTGGTGCTTGTGCACCACGAAGCCCTTGGAGCCGCCGTAGCGCTCGTGGGGATGCGGCTTCAGGACGGTCCTGTCCTTGCCGAAGAGGCCGCCCTTCCTGACGGTGAAGAGCGTGTTGAAGATCTTCGGATCGCGCTCGCACCGTGCGAACAGGGCGTCGTTCAACTGCCGCAGATGGCGAAGGCAGAGCGGCCCGTCGGTCATCAGCGCGCCGATCGCGGCGAAGTCGGCGAGCATCGGATCGTCGGCGACGCCCTTGCCGCAGCGTTCGACGATTTCGCGCGCCACCGCCGCAGGGGTCACGGCGACCATCTTCACCAAGGTCCTCTCCCCCTCAAGACGCTCCCCTCGGCGTTTCCCCGTCAGCTTCGGCCCGATGGCGTGACCCGTGGCTGAACAGAGACGCCGCGCCTTCGCGCCTCGTTCCGGCACGCCGCGGACGGAGGCGAGGACGGGCCGCGCGCGGCGCCTCGGCGGCCGCCGGTCGGGCCGCTCAGAGCCGCTCGAGCGCCAGCGCGATGCCCTGCCCGCCGCCGATGCACATCGTCACCAGCCCGTAGCGCCCGCCGATCCGCTCCAGCTCGTAGAGGCACTTCACCGTGATGATCGCCCCCGTCGCCCCGACGGGATGTCCGAGCGCGATGGCGCCGCCGTTCGGGTTCACCTTCGCCGGATCGAGCCCCAGCTCCAGGTTCACCGCGCAGGCCTGCGCCGCGAAGGCCTCGTTCGATTCGACCACGTCGAAATCGCCGACGCCGAGGCCGGTCCGCTCCAGGAGCCGCGTCACCGCCGGGATCGGGCCGAGGCCCATCACCTCGGGCCGCACCCCGGCATGGGCGTAGCCGAGGATCCGCGCCCGCGCCTTCAGCCCCCGCGCCTCCGCCGCCTCCGCATCCGCCAGCACCAGCGCCGCCGCGCCGTCGTTGATGCCCGAGGCGTTGCCGGCGGTCACGCTCCCGTCCTTGCGGAAGGCCGGCTTCAGCGCGGCCAGCGCCTCGGCCGTCGTCGCGCGCGGATGCTCGTCGGTGTCGAAGGCCACCGTCTCGCGGCCGCGCTTCACCTCGACCGGCACGATCTGGTCCCTGAAGCGCCCCTCCTCGACGGCCCGCTTCGCCCGGCTCTGGCTCTCCAGCGCGAAGGCGTCCTGCGCCTCGCGCCCGATCTGGCGCTCGGCGGCGACGTTCTCCGCCGTCACGCCCATGTGCCCGTGCCCGAACGGATCGTGCAGCGCCCCGATCATCATGTCGAGCGCGCGCACGTCCCCCATCTTCCGCCCGAAGCGCGCGTCGGGCATGATATAGGGCCCTCGGCTCATGTGCTCGGCCCCCGCGCCCACGGCGAAGTCGGCGTCGCCGAGCGCGATCGACTGCAGCGCCGAGACGATCGCCTGCGCGCCCGAGCCGCAGAGCCGGTTGACGTTCATCGCCGGAACCGTCTCCGGGATCCCCGCGCCCATCGCCGCGACGCGGCTGAGATACATGTCCTTCGGCTCGGTGTTGATGACGTGGCCGTAGGCGACGTGCCCGATCTCCCCCGCCTCGACGCCGGCGCGCTCCAGCGCCGCCCTGGCGACGAGCGCGCCGGTCTCGGTCGGCGCCGTCCCGGCGAGGGCTCCGCCGAAGGTCCCGATCGCGGTGCGCGCGCCGGAGAGGATGACGATGTCGCGGGGAAGCGTGTCGCGGGGCATGGGCCGGGTCTCCTGAGCGTCGGGGCGCCGAAGCCGCCCCCCTGAAATTCCGCGGCGCAGCATAAGGGCGCCCCGCCGCCCCCGCCAGCCCTCGGAATGCGGCCGCATGCAGATGCCCCGGGCCTCGGCGCGGAAAGGGGGCCGGCGCAGGCTGGCGGGCGGGCCGGCGCCGGCGCAGCCGGCGCTCGGGGCGGCCGCCAGCCCGCCGGCGCCTCAGACCGCGCTCAGTCCCAGCGCGAGGCGCGTGCGCACCCGGCCGTGCCCCATGTCCTTCAGCGCGTTGGCGATCGCCCCCCGCGCCGCCGGCCCCGGCGCCACCGAGACCGCCGCGAACACCGGCCCGGCGCCCGTCGTCGGGACCTCACCCGCCAGCGCCTCCAGCTCCGCCTCGGTCGACACCGTCCGCGCCCCCCTGAGGCCCGAGGCCGCGGCCAGCGCCGCCAGATCCGCCCGGTTCGGCGCGTTCGGCGCCGTGTGCGCCCGCTGCGCGCCGGTCTCACCGTACTCGCCGTTGTCGAGCACCACGATCGCCAGATTGGCCGGCGCCTGCGCCGCCACCACCGCGAGCGATCCGACGCCCATCATCATCTCCCCGTCGCCGGTCACCGCCAGCACCGGCACGTCCGGCTTCGCCAGCGCCAGCCCCAGCGCCATCGCCACGCAGCCCCCCATCGCGCCCCAGAGATAGACGTTGCGCGGGTGATCGCCCGGCGCCGCCACGTCCCAGCTCGGCGAGCCGAGGCCCGAGACCACCACCGTCCCGCCGCGGTCCCTCAGCAGCCGCGCCACCACCGCGCGGCGGTCCAGCCGCGTCTCCGTCGCTCCGCTCATTTCGGCGCCTCCCCGAAGCTCTTCGATCCGATCAGCCGCTGCGCCAGCAGCACCGCGACGGCCGAGCCGCCCTCGAAGGCCGAGGCCGCGGCGGCGTCCACCGTCGGCGCGGCGTCCTCGGCACGGTCCACCCGATGCACCTGCACGCCCATCAGCCCGAAGGCGGGCGCCGTCGCCTCGCTCATCGGGACCTGCCAGGGATTGAACTCGCCCCACTCGCCCCGCATCGTCACCAGCGTCAGGAACGGAAACCGTCCGGTCCGGATCAGGCTCAGCATGTTCAGACAGTTGCCGACGCCCGAGCTCTGCATCAAGAGCACGCTCCGCCCTCCGCCGATCCAGGCCCCGGCGGCGAGCGCGACGCCCTCCTCCTCGGTGCTCAGCGCCACGGTGCGCATCGACGGGTCCGCCTCGGCGGCGCGGATCAGCGCGGCGTGGCCGGCGTCGGGCACGTAGCTCGCCAGCGTCACGCCGCGCGCGGCGAGCACGGCGTGCAGGGCCAGGGGCCAGTCGGGGTCGGGCATCGGCGTCCTCCGGAACGGGATCTCGCGGGTCGGACGCGATCCAAGCCGATCCCGCGGCCGGAGGAAAGGGGCGCGCGGGCGGCCCTTCCCCACGCGCCCGCCCGGCGCCATGCTCCGGCGCGACGCTCCGCGCCCCGGCCGGAGCCTCGGCGCGAAAAGGAGCCCATCATGGCCGACGGACCCCGCGATCGCCGCATCCCCTGGCCCGCGCTCGCGCTCGTCGCGACGGTCGGCCTCGCCCTGTTCGCCGCCCAAGGCAGCTTCTCGCCGGTTTCGCTCGGCGAACTGAACGCCGGCGACGTGGGCACGGTGTTCCTCGCCCTCGTCCTCGCGGCGCTGGTGATCGAGCGGGCCGTCGAGGTCTATGTCGGCAACGTCTTCGACGGCGACGAGGCGCGGCTGACCAACCCGCAGCGACAGAAGCGCGCCGAATACGAGCGCATCCGCGCCGCGCTCGACAGCGAGACGAACCGTGCGCGCGGCGCCTCGGCCGAGGACCGGGAGGGATTGCGGACCAGCGACGCCCTCGACAAGCTCCGCGGAGAGGCGGACCGCGCCCGCCGGGAGCTCGACCGCCTGCGCGTCGAGGCCGCGGACGACCTGATGGCGCTCAAGACCCGCAAGGCGCAGGTCTCCTCCGCCGCCGCCACGGTGCTCGGCGCCCTCGTCGCGGCCGTCGGGCTCCGCGTGCTCGGCGGCCTCGCGCCCGAGGACGAGTTGAAGTGTCTCGACGCGGCGCAGCGCTTCTGGTTCGACGGCGTGGACGTGCTTCTGACGGCGCTGCTCCTCGCCGGCGGCGCCGACGGCATCCACAACGTCCTCGGCGACTTCCTGAAGCGCCGAAGGGAGCTCGGCGAATCCTCGGCGTGACGGCTCCGCCCGCCGATCGCGACCCGTGGCGGCCATCGGGCGCCGCGCGGTCGCGCGCCCGGCGGTTTGACCCGAACGCTCCGAGCCTTCGTTCGTCGGCCATGCGGACGCCGCCGTCGTCGGTCCCCGCCATCGTTCCGATCGGGGCCGACGACCTTTTCGGTGGGCGCGGCTCGTCGGCGTCGGGGGCTACGTCGCGCCCGTCACCTTCAGCGCGGCGATCCGAAGCGACGCGAGAAGGGCCAGCAGGTGTTCACGGTCCCTGGCGCCGTGCTTCGCCGCGACGGCGGACCGGTGAACGAACTCGGCGAACCGCTCCACCGTCTGGCCATCGCGTTCGATGGCCTTCGAATACGGCGCCAGTACGTCGGAGAGGATCGCGACGTATCGCTCGGCCGCCGCGTCGAGC
>DATFKM010000475.1:0-5381 GCA_035268645.1 Paracoccaceae bacterium
CCGTGCAATGCGTCGCCGGCACGCTGCGCCCGCGCCGCGGCCGGGTCCTGTTCGACGGCGAGGACGTCACCCTCCTGCCCGCGCACCGGACCGTGGAGCGCGGGCTCGCGCTCGTGCCCGAAGGCCGCAAGGTGTTCCAGCATCTCTCGGTGCACGAGAACCTGCTGATCCCGGGCCGCGTCGCCCGCGCCCGCGCCGAACTCCGGCGCAGCCTCGAACACGTCTACACCCTCTTCCCCCGCCTCGCGGAGCGGCGCGACCAGAACGCCGGCTCGCTCTCGGGCGGGGAGCAGCAGATGCTCGCCATCGGCAGGGGGCTGATGACCCGCCCCCGTCTCCTGGTGCTCGACGAGCCCTCGCTCGGCCTCAGCCCGATCCTCGTCGCCACGATCTTCCGACTGATCCGCGAGCTCAACGCCGAGGGCATCGCGATGCTGATCGTGGAGCAGAACCTGCACCAGACCCTCGCCGTCGCCGGCCACGCCTACGTCCTCGAGAAGGGGCGCGTGGCGCAGGAGGGCACCGGCGAGGCGCTGCTGAACGACCCCCGCGTGAGAGAGGCGTATCTCGGCGTGGCCTGACACCCCTTTCCTCCGGACGACAGGGAGAGACCCGATGGACAGACGCACCCTTCTCAAGACCGGCGCCGCGGCGGGCGCGCTGCTCGCCGCGCCGCGCCTCGCCCGCGCGGAGGCGAAGACGATCACCTTCGGCGGCTCGGTCCCGATGACCGGCAAGGCGGCCGAGACCGGCCTCAACGTGCTGCGCGGCTACGAGACCGCCGTGAAGTTCGTCAACGAGGAGATGGGCGGCGTCGAGATCGGCGGAGAGACCTACGCGCTCGAGCTCCAGCTCTTCGACGACGCCTCCGACCCGACCCGCGCCGCGACGCTGATCCAGCGCCAGGTGGACGAGGGGATCGGCTTCTTCCTCGGCTCCTTCGGCAGCGCGATCGTCCTGCCGACCTGCTCGATCACCGAGGCCGCCGGTCGGATCATGGTGCAGGCCGGCGGCGGCTCCGACCTGATCTTCACCCAGGGACGCCGCCGCGTCTTCGGCGTGTTCCCGCGCGCCTCGCGGCAGTTCGTCTCCTCGGTCAACATGTTCGAGGCGCTGGAGCCGCCGGTGAAGACCGTCTCGATCATCCACACCAACGATCCGTTCTCGCAGTTCCAGGCCGACGGCGCGCGGCAGAGCTGCGCGGCGGCGGGGATCGAGGTGCTCGACTTCATCGCCCTGCCGGCGGAGGTCTCGGACGTCTCCAACGTGCTCTCGACGATCCGCGCGAACACGCCCGACGTGCTGATCTGCACCACCCACGACCAGACCTCGATCCTGATCGCGCGGCAGATGATCTCCTCGCGGACCAACGTGCCGATGCTCTACCAGACGCTCGGCCCGCAGACGGAGGCCTACCGCAAGACCCTCGGCGGCTACGCCGACGGCGTGGTCACGCAGACCTACTGGGACGAGGAAGCGCCGTTCTCCGGCGACTGGTTCGGGTCGGCCGGGGACTTCGCCGCCTACTATCGCGCGCATTTCGACCGGGAGCTGGCCTACCACATGGCCTCGGGCGCGGTCTGCATCGTCAGCTACCTGCAGGCCGCCCGGAACGCCGGCTCGCTGGAGCTCGACGCGGTGCGCGACGCGCTCGCGGCGCTCGACTTCCGGTGCTTCTACGGCCCCGTCCGCTTCACCGAGGACGGCGACGGCGACGCCGCGCTGATGGGTCCGAAGCTGATGCAGCACCAGGACGGCGAGCTGAAGATCGTCTCGCCGCCGGAGAGCGCGGCGGCCGAGCCGATCCACCCCGCCCCGCCCTGGCGCGAGCGCGCCTGAGCCCGCCGCGCGGCGGCCCCGCGCCGCCGCGCGCCCACCTCCGCCCATCCGACGGAAGCCCATGGACCTCTTCCTTCAGACCGCGCTGAACGGCCTGGTGCTGGGCGGGATCTTCTCGCTCGCCGCCGTGGGCTTCTCGCTGATCTTCGGCGTCATCGGCATCGTCAACCTGACGCACGGCGTGTTCGTGGTGGCGGGCGCCTATCTCGCGCTGGTCCTGCACGACTCGTTCGGCATCGACCCGCTGATCGGCGTGCTGCCCATCGGCGCCGTGCTGTTCGCCGTCGGCTACGCCTACCAGCGCACGATCATCCACTGGGCCGTGTCGCGCGCCTCGGTCGAGGCGTCGCTGGTCGTGACCTTCGGCATGGCGATGGTGTTCCGAAACCTGCTCCAGCTCTGGTTCGGGCCGGACGTGCAGGCGATCACGCCCTCCTACGGATTCCAGAGCGTCGCGATCGGCGAGATCCGCATCGACGTGGTGCGCCTCGCGGCGCTCGGGGCCAGCATGGTGATCCTGCTCGCTCTCGCGCTGATGCTGGCGCGCACGCATTTCGGCCGGGCGATGCGCGCCGTGGCGCAGCAGCCGCTGGCCGCCTCGCTCTGCGGGCTCGACGTGCGGCGCATCTTCGGGCTGACCTTCGGCATGAGCGCGGCGCTCGCCGGGGCCTCGGGCGCGATCATCGGCATCGTGCAGCCGTTCTCCGCCGCCACCGAGGTCGCCTGGACGCTCAACGCCTTCGTCGTCGTCGTGCTCGGCGGCATCGGCAGCCCGGCGGGGGCGCTGATCGGCGGGCTGCTGCTCGGCCTGATCAACGCCTTCACCGCGCAGTACGTCGGGCCGGCGCTGACCCAGGCGATGATGTTCCTCGTGCTCGTCGGGATGCTGCTGCTGCGCCCGCAGGGCATCCTCGGCGCCGCCTATGGAGAGACGCGATGACCCGGCCCGCCCGCCCGCTCGCCGTGTTCGCGGCCCTCGTCGCGGCCGTCGCGGTCGCCCTCGCGCCCGAGGCGCTGGGGCCGTTCCACATCCGGGTGCTGCAGTTCTTCTTCTTCTCCGCCGCCCTCGCCACGGCCTGGAACCTCCTCGGCGGCTACGCCGGATACTGGAGCTTCGGGCACATGGCCTTCATCGGCATCGGGGCCTTCGCGGCGGCGCACTACGCCATGGCCTTCGGCGGGGGGGGCGCCGGACCCGCCTCGATGATCGCGCCGGTCGCCGTCGGCGCGCTGAGCGCGGGGGGCGTCGCGCTGGTCATCGCCTATCCGCTGCTGCGGCTGCGCGGGATCTACTTCGCCATCGCCATGCTCGGCGTCAGCCAGATCGCGGCCGAGCTGACCAACAACGTCGGCGTGCTGAAGGGCGGCATCGGCGTGTTCCTGCCCTCCCCGACGCCCGCCGGCATGCCGCCGGAGCGGTTCTTCTACTATCTCTTCGCGGTGCTGCTCGGGCTCTGCCTGCTGATCGCCTGGGCGATCCGGCGCACCCGCTTCGGCTACGCCCTGCTCGCGATCCGCGAGGACGAGGACACCGCCATGATGCTCGGCGTCGCGACGGAGCGCTGGAAGATCGCGGCCTTCGTGCTCTCGGCGACGCTGACGGGAACCGCGGGCGCGATCTACGGCTACTCGCTGGGCTACTTCACCACCTACAGCGTGTTCCGCCTCGACTTCAGCCTCAACATGATCGTGTTCTGCCTGATCGGCGGGATCGGCACGCTCTGGGGGCCGACCATCGGGGCCGCGCTGCTCCTGTTCCTGACGCAGGTGCTGCTCTCGCGCTTCCTCGACGTGCATCTGATGATCACCGGCGCGCTGGTGGTGGCGACCGTGCTGCTGATGCCCGGCGGCATCCTGCGCGCGGTCGGCGAGCTGCCGCGGCTGCGGCCGAAGCGGGAGGGCGGGACGTGAGCGAGGCGATCCTTTCGGGCCGCGGCGTCACCAAGCGCTTCCAGGGGGTCACCGCGATCGAGGACGTGGACTTCGACATCCCCGAAGGCGCGATCTTCGGCCTGATCGGGCCGAACGGGGCCGGCAAGTCGACCCTCTTCAACCTGATCACCGGCTATCTGCCCCTCACCTCGGGCGAGATCCGCTTCCGCGGCGAGCCGCTGGGCGCCATGCCGATCTTCCGGCGCAACCAGGCCGGCATGGCCCGCGCCTTCCAGATCGCCAAGCCCTTCCGCGCCCTCTCGGTGCGCCAGAACGTGGCCGTGGGCGCGATGTTCGGCCGCCCGGACGCGCACGACGTCGAGGCGACGGCGGCCGAGGCGATGCGCATCGCCGGGATCGAGGCGCTGGCGGACCGCCGGGCGGACGCGCTGACGGTGGGCGAGCTTCGCAAGCTCGAGATCGCGCGCGCCGTCGCGACCCGCCCCGTGCTCCTGCTTGCGGACGAGCCCTGCGCCGGCCTCAACCCCTCCGAGACGGCGGAGATGGTGCGCTGCCTGCGCAGCGTGCGCGAGACCGGGGTGACCGTCTGGCTGGTGGAGCACGACATGAAGGCCGTCACCAGCATCTGCGACCGCATCCTCGTCATCGACGCCGGGCGCAAGCTGGCCGAAGGATCGCCGGCCGAGATCGTCGCCGACCCGGCCGTGATCGAGGCCTATCTCGGCGCGCCGCTCGACGCCGCCGAGGGCGGCGCGGGCTGAGGGGCGCCGCGGCGATGGCGCGGCTTCCCTTCCCGCCCCGGACCGGCGCGAGGCGCGCCGACGCCCCGCCCTCCATGCCCCGCCGAGGCCGATGACCCAGCCCAGACGCTTCCCCCCGATCGACGAGCGGCTGCTGCTGCAGTCGGTCTCCCGCGCGCTCGACGTGATCGAGGCCTATTCGGAGTCCCCCCGCCCCAAGTCGCTGGGCGAGATCGCGGAGGCGGCCGGCATCAACCGCAGCGCCGCCCAGCGCATCGGCCAGACCCTCCTGAGCCGCGGATACCTGGAACAGACCCCGAACGGACGCCTCACGCTCGGCCGTCAGCTCCTCGACCGCTCCTTCGACTACCTCCGCTCGAACGAGCTGATCGAGCGCGCCATGCCGGTGCTGATGGATCTGCGCCGCGCGACGGAGGAGCGGGTGGACCTCTCGCTCTTCGACGCCGAGCACGACAGCCTCTCGACGGTCTACGCCGCGCGGCTCCAGAGCAAGCGGGAGACCTTCTACGCCACTCTCGCCGGGCGCCGGCAGCCCACCTTCGCGACCAGCGGCGGTCGCGCCTGCCTCGCCCTGCTGCCCGACGCGGCGGTGGACGACATCCTCTCCCGCTCGGACCTGTCGCCCCTGACGCCGAGGACCGTGGTCACCGTCGCGGGCGTCAAGGCCAGGATCGAGGAGGCGCGACGCCTCGGCTACGCCTGGACGCTGGAGGAGGCGCTGCCGGGCGAGGTGGCGCTGGCCGCGGCGATCCGCGGGCCGGGCGGGGCGCCGGTCGGCGCGATCCACGTCGCCGGCTCGCTCTCGGAATGGACGCCGGATGACTTCCGCGCCCGCTTCGCCCCGCTCGCCGTCGAGGCCGCCGCGGCGCTCGCCGCGGCCTGACGCGC
>DATFKM010000476.1:0-6580 GCA_035268645.1 Paracoccaceae bacterium
GGCGGCCCCGGCGCGGTGCTCGTGCTGCGCCGGAGGACGCTCGGAGGGTGTCTGGCGCCTTTTCCCGACGGACGCGGCGCGTCGCGATCATCGGTCGCCGGCGCGTTCGCGCGCCTGGCCTTTCGGCCTCGGGAGCTGCTGCGCCGCGCTTCCCGTATCGTCGAGCATCGACTGCAGTTCGGCCGCGTGCCGTTCGACGAGCTCGGCGTGGCCGGAGAGCCTGGACGGTACGCCCTCCGCGCCGATGTCCGCGGCGGTGCGCCATGCGGATCGGGCGGAAGCGCCCTCGGTCGTGGCCCGAGATCCGGCCGAGGGCCTGTGCCGGACCCATCGCCCCGCCTCGTCGGGCGCCGGCGGCGGCGGCGCGATGCGGTCGCGCGGCACGATCTCGTCGGCTTCAGCCGACCTGGCGCGACGGCGGCACGGAATGCGCCGCAGGGTTCACCGTCGCCCGTTCCTCGGCCGTCGGCGCCTTCGCGTTCCCGATCCGCGGCGCTTCGCCGGCCTTTGGCGCCCGTGAGGCTCCGGAAAGCGTTCCTGCGTTCACCGCGCCGGGGCCGCGCCGAGCTGCATTCGAAGGCCTCCGTCGAGCGCCCAAGCGGGGAGATCGAGGAGCGTGGCGAGCTCGTGGGGATGTTTCCCGAAAGGGTCGTCGTTCGCCGCGCCGTCGACGCGATCCTGATCGAGCCGACCGAGGAAGCGGCCGTGAGGCGCTCCCGCTCATGACGCCGCGAACCCTTCGCGCCCGTATGCGCACGATGCCTTCGTCGGCCGGCCTGACGGCCCAGCCGACCGGCTCGGCGCCGCCGGGTCCCGTCAGCTCGGAGGCCGGCTGCGCCACGGCGACGAAGACGAACCCCGCGCGCGTCGTGGATCGGCGCCTTCCGGATCCCCGACGAAGGGCGACCGCCATGCGTCGATGAAGCGTCGGAAGGCGATCGCCGCGGAGGCGGCAGGACGGCGTCGGCGCCGCAGGCGCTGTCGTGGGAGCGTTCGCGAGAGGGCCGCCGCCTTCGTGCATCGCGGGGTCACATGGCACGCCGGCCGGCTGCAACCGCCTGCGGAGCTGCGAGGCCTTCCGCCCGGGGCCGACGACCTCGAAGCTTTCGCGTCGGAGGTTCGGCTTACGGTCTGCCGACGCCCCGTGCGTTCCCCCTCCGTGTCCCGGATCGAGCCGGCGCGGGCGATGACCGCTCGCCGCAGGTTCCGGGTGGCGTGCGCCACCCCGGCGGGCCAGAATCGGGGGCGAAGGACGAGAGAGGACTCCACGCCATGACCGCCGCCCCGACCATCGCGACCGCCGGCGCCGAAGAACTCGGCGCGCCCCCCGCGCCCGCCTCGGAGCGCGACCGGTTCCATCACGACCTGATGCTCGCGGCGCTGGATCTGCTGGAGATCCAGCGGGAGGATCCGCCTTCGCTGGAGGAGCTCGCCGGGCGGATGGGTCATGCGCCGGCGCATTTCCAGAAGCTGTTCACGCGCTGGGTAGGCGTCTCGCCCAAGCGCTACCTGCAATGGCTGACGCTGGATCATGCGCGCACGCTGCTGAGGGAGCGGCACACCGTGCTCGACGCGACCTACGGCGCGGGGCTCTCCTCGCCCGGCCGGCTGCACGACCTGTTCCTGCGTTGGGAGGCGATGACGCCCGGAGACTACGCCAAGGGCGGCGCCGGGCTCGCGATCGCCTGGGGCCGTTTCGCCTCGCCCTTCGGAGAGGTCGTGGCGATGGGGACGGAGCGGGGGCTGTGCGGTCTCGCCTTCGCGGCGGAGACAGGGACTCAGGCCGCCTTCGACGATCTCGCCTCGCGCTGGCCGGCTGCGGCGTATCGCGAGGATCCGGAGGCGCTGCGACCTTGGGTCGAGGCGGCCTTCCGCGGCCGGGGCGAGGCGCGGCTGCACCTGATCGGGGCGCCCTTCCAGATCAAGGTCTGGGAGGCGCTGCTCGTCGTGCCCTCGGGCCACGTCACCACCTATTCCGATCTCGCCCGTGCGGTGGGACGGCCGCAGGCTGTGCGGGCGGTGGGGACGGCGGTGGGGCGCAATCCGGTGAGCTGGCTGATCCCCTGCCACCGGGCGCTCAGGAAGTCCGGCGGGCTCGGCGGCTATCACTGGGGGCTCGGCGTGAAGCGGGCGATGCTGGCCTGGGAGACGGCCGAAGCGGAGCGCGCCACCCCGGTCGCCTGACGCCGGCGGTCGCGGTTTTCGCGGGAGGGCGCCGCTCCCGGCGATCGCCCTCCCTCGCGGCGCCGCCGATCCGCCGGGGCGGACCGGCGAGGGACGCCCGGTCCGGGCCGGGCGCCCGGGTCAGCGGCCGACCGCTTCGCGGGCGACGGCCGGCAGGCCGGCGCGAGACCAGCCGAAATCGGCCAGCGTGCGGTCGTCCAGCGCCTGAAGCTCGGCGAGGGTGCGGCGATACTCGCGCCAACGCGCGAAGCGGACGGCGAGGGCCGCGATGACGTCGTCCGGCGAGAAGGTCTGCGCGGAAACGCGGGTTCGGGAATGATCGACAAGCGCCATGAGAGGGCCTTTCGTTCGAGGGTCCGTTCTTGCCGGGCGCGGCCGGGATCGGCCGGTCCGGGCGTTGTGCATCTGCGAGATAGGGCGGGCGCGGCGGCGTGAGGACCGCCGTTTCGGCAAGGCCGGGCTGCGCCGCGGGCGCGGCGTGCAAGGCCGATCTGCCACCATGCGCCCGAGACATGGCCGCCATGCCCGAGGCTGAGGGCTCTGGACGGCGCGGCCGGGGCGCGGCATGTCGGGGGTCATGCGCCTGCCCGCCCCCCTCAAGCACGCCCCCTTCCGCGCCTATCTCGCCGGCGCGTTCTCGGGCCTTCTCGGGATGTGGATCCTCCGGATCTCGACCGCCTGGCTGGCCTGGGACCTGACCGGATCGGCCGCCGTCACGGGTCTCGTGGCGTTCCTGAACTTCGCGCCCACGGTCGTCTCGGGACCGGTGTTCGGGGTGCTGGCGGACCGGGCGGACCCGCGCCTCGGCATGATGGCGACGCAGACGGCGCAGGCGCTGGTCGCGGCCTTCCTCGCCAAGACGGTGCTGGCGGGCGAACTGACGCTGCCCATCCTCGCCTTCCTCGCGCTGGCGAGCGGGGTGGCGGCGAGCGCCTATCATCCGCTGCGAATGACGCTGGCGCCGCGGCTGGTGCCGCCGGAGATCCTGCCGCAGGCGGTGGCGATGACGGCGCTGAACTTCAACACCTCGCGGATGATCGGCCCGGCGCTGGGCGGCTGGCTGATCGCCGTCGCGGGGGCCGGCGCGGCGCCGGCGCTGGCGGCGCTGCTGTTCGCGCCGCAGATCCTGATGCTGATTTCGCTTCCGCCGCAGCCGCCGGCGCCGCGGGCGGAGGGGCCGGACGGGTTTCGGCGCTTCGCCGCGGACCTCGCGGAGGGCGCTCGGCACGTCCGGGCCCGGGCGCCGATCATGGAGGCGTTCGTGCTCTCCGGGCTTTTCGCCGTGGCGGGACGCGGCGTGCTGGAACTGTTGCCGGCGGCGGCGGACGGGCTTTACGGGCGCGGTGCGGCGGGGCTCGGCGCCTTGACGGCGGCGGCGGGGGCCGGGGCGATCCTGAGCTCGCTCTGGCTGGGACGCAGCTCGCCCGACCTCGCCGAGATGCGGCGGCGTGCGCGGGCGGCCTCCGCGGTCGGGCTCGCGCTGGTGGCGGCGCTGGCGGCGATCCCGCTCTGGGGGTTCGCCTTGGCCGCGGTGGCGGGCCTCGGGGCGGCCGGAACGGTGGTGGGTGTCTCGACGCAGTCGATCGCGCAGACCGGGACGCCCGACGGGATCCGGGGCCGGGTGATGAGCCTGTGGATCCTCGTAGGCATCGGAGGCGCCGCCGGCGGCGCGTTGCTGCTGGGGTCCCTGGGCG
This sequence comes from Paracoccaceae bacterium, assembly GCA_035268645.1. Taxonomy (GTDB): domain Bacteria; phylum Pseudomonadota; class Alphaproteobacteria; order Rhodobacterales; family Rhodobacteraceae; genus Albimonas. The sequence goes on from DATFKM010000476.1 coordinate 3,879, forward strand.
ATCTGGTGGGACTGCGCGCGGCGCTGCTGATCGGCGCGGGCGGCTCGGCTGCGGCCTTGGCGCGACTCGGCCGTCGGCGGGGCGTCGCGCCGGCCGAGTGACGCGGCGCCGGCGCCTAGCCTCCGCCGGCCTGCGTCAGCGCCTCGCGCGCCAGGTCGGGAAACGTCCGCCAGTCGTCGAAGGCCGCCCGAGCGGCGATCTCTCCCTTGCGATAGCCGCCGAGGAAGAGAAGGAACGGGACGCCGGCGTTCGCCGCGGTCTCGGCGTCCGTCTCGGAGTCCCCGACAAGGAACGCCGGGCCATCCCCGAGCGGCCCGGCGGCGGCCGCGAAGAGGCGGGGATCGGGCTTCAGGATCTCCGCCCCGTCCGCCTCCGTCAGGGTGTCGCCGCCGGCGACGGCGTCGATCTCGAAGCCGAGGCCGTGGAGGAGGGCCCGCGCCTTGGCCTCCGGCTTCTGGGTGCAGACGGCGATCCGCCAGCCGATCGCGCGGAGCTCCGCCAGCGCCTCGCGGGCGCCGGGCATGGGGGCGGTGGCCTCGAGCGGGTCGTAGAGGGTGCGGAAGCGGGCGAGGTGAGGCTCGACCTCCTCCCCGGGGACGCCGCCGGTGTGCTCGAGCAGGCGCCGCACCTGCACGCGCTGGCCGCGGCCGACGAAGGTCTTGTAGGTCTCGACGGTGACGGGAGGGCGGCCGAGCTCGGCCAGCAGGCGGTTTCCGGCGGCGCGGAGGCTCGGCGCGCTGTCCGCGAGGGTGCCGTCGAGGTCGCAGATCAGGCGCGGGGCGCTCACGGGGCGGGCCGGGTCACGGCGGCGACGAGGCGGCGGGCGAGGGGGGCGACGCAGAGCAGGGTCGGGTAGGCGATGCCCCAGCCGAGGGGCCAGGCCTCGGTCAGCCAGACGGAGAGGAAGCCGCTCTCGACCCCCGCGCGCCAGGTGGAGACGCCGGAGACGATGCAGCTCATCGTCCCCGAGACAAGCAGGCTGAAGACGTAGGGCGCGAGGCGGGGGCTCACGCGGTCTCCCTCCACTTGATCGAGCAGCCCATGGAGGGGGTCTGCTCCTTCGGGCCCTCGCCGGTCTCGGCGATCCGCTTCATGGCCTCGTGGAGTTCGCGGCGGGTTCCGGAGCGCGCCTCCCGTCCCGCGTCGTCGAGGCGGCCGCGGTATTGCAGGTGGAGGTCCTTGTCGTAGCCGAAGAAGTCGGGCGTGCAGACGGCGCCGTAGGCCTTGGCGACCTTCTGGCTGGCGTCGTGCAGATAGGGGAAGGGGAAGCGGTGCTTCCGGGCGAATTCGCCCATCCGCTCGAAGGAGTCCTCGGGATAGGCCTCGGCGTCGTTGGAGCAGAGGGCGACCACGCCGACCCCGATGTCGCGGAGGGCGTCGGCCTCCGCCGTCAGCTTGTCGGCGATCGCCTTCACGTAGGGGCAGTGGTTGCAGATGAACATGACGAGCGTGCCGTTCGGGCCGCGGCACTGGTCGAGCGAGTAGATCTGCCCGTCGGTGTCGGGGAGCATGAAATGCGGCGCGGGGCGGCCGAAGTCGCAGACGGGGGGCTGGGCGGCCATGTCAGGCGTCTCCTCGCGGCGGGGGCGGCTCGCCCTCGGGATGCCGCGCGAGGCGGTGCACGTCAACGGGGCCGAGGCCGCGGAACTCGAGCCGGCCGACGGGATCCGACCAGCCTGCGGGCAGGGCGGCGGCCGTCTCGGCGTCGAGCCAGACCTCGCCCGGGGGCGCGGCGGCCTGCAGGCGGGCGGCGCGGTTCACCGTGGGGCCCCAGAGGTCGTGTTGCGGGCGCAGGCGCCCGATCACCGCGGCGGTGACGGGACCGGTGGCGATGCCGGCGTGGACGGCGACGGGCAGGCCGTGCCGATGGCCGAAGCCCGGCGCACCGGCGACCGTGGCGCGGGCGAGGGCCGCGGCCTCCGCCGGGCCGGCGGCGGAGACGCCGGGCAGGCCGCCGGCGGCCATGCAGGCGTCGCCCGGCGTCTTGATCTTGGCGAGGCCGGCGCGCTGCACGGCGGCGGGCGGACGGTCCTGCGAGAGACGGGTGAAGCCGACCATGTCGAGGAAGAGGACCGTGGCGCGGGGCGCGTCCTCGGGCGGCGCCGTTCCGCCGGCGGCAGGCGGATCGGGCGCAGCACGTCGAGCGTGCCGCGGACGGGCGGGATCGGCCGTGATGCGTCCCTCGTCTCTCCGAAGGCCCGCGCGACCGCCGGCGGGGCGCCGGGAGGGCGCATGTCAGGCGCCGGGCCGGGCGGGCGCAAGGGCCTCTCCGCTGCGCGAGGCGAGGAAGACGGCGAGGGCCAGGATCATGCCGCCCGCCGTCCCGAGGGGCAGCCAGGCCGGCCCGGCGGCGGCGAGGATCGGACCCGAGAGGGCCGAGCCCGCGGCCATGCCCACGTAGAGGGCCGACGAGTTGAAGGCGAGGGCGAGGGGCGCGCGATCCCCGCAGAGGCGGACGAGGCGGGCCTGGATCGGCGCCATGATCATCAGCCAGGCGCCGCCGAGCAGGGCGAAGCCGGGGAAGGCGACCCAGGGGACCGCGGGCGCCGCCCACATCGCGAAGGCGCCGCAGGGGGCGAGGGCGAGACCCGTGGCGATCGTCCGCTCCACCCCGAGTAGGCGCACGACGCGCCCGGAGAGGAGGTTGGCGCAGACGCCGACGCCGCCATAGGCGAGGAGGACGGCCGGGACGAGGGCGAGCG
>DATFKM010000477.1:0-3516 GCA_035268645.1 Paracoccaceae bacterium
GAGATCAACGTCACGCCCTTCGTGGACGTGATGCTGGTGCTGCTGATCATCTTCATGGTGGCGGCCCCCCTCCTCGTGGTGGGGGTGCCGGTGGAGCTGCCCCGCACGGCCGCCAACGCCCTGCCGGGCGAGCCCGAAGAGCCGCTCACCGTGACGCTGAGCGCGGACGGCGGCGTGAGCGTGCAGACGACGGACGTGCCGCGCGACGAGCTGGTGACCCGGCTGCGCGCCATCGCGGCCGAGCGCGACAGCCCGCGCATCTTCCTGCGCGCCGATGGCGGGGTGCCTTACGCGGAGGTGATGCAGGTCATGGGCGCGCTCAACCGCGGGGGATTCGCCAGCATCGGGCTGGTCACCGAGAGCGGCGGCCCCGCGCTCGACGACCCGGGCGGCTAGGGGCGCAGGCCACGTGAACACGGGACAGATCATATCGGGGGCGGGCCATCTGGCGCTCATCGGATGGGCCGTGTTCGGCGGGGCGCTGCGCCCCGACCCGCCGCCCGTGGAGGTGGTGGAGGCCGTGACGATCTCGTCCGAGGAGTTCGCCGCGATGACCGCCCGCCAGAGCGCGCCCGGCGCGGTCGCCAATGTCGACACACCCGAGCCGCCCGCCGCGGGCGAGACCGCCCCGGCGCTGTCGCCGGAGGCCGAGGCCGCCCCCGAGGCACGCCAGCCCGCGCCGACCGCGACCCCGCCGCCCGACGCGCGCCCCGTGCCGCCGGAGCGCCCCGCCCCGGCCCCCGCGGATCTCGCCGATGCACCGCCCGCCCTCGACACGCCCGCCGAGGACATGGCGGCGCTCGTCCCGGAGGTCTCGCCGCGCCCGGCACCGCGCGCCGCGCCGCGCGTCGCCCCCGAGACGGTCGCCCCGCCGGAGCCCGAGACGCAGGTCGACGACACCGTCCGCGAGGAGGTGACCCCGGAGACGGGCGAGGCGCCCGAGCGCGACCCGCAGGAGGCCACCGCCCCCGAGGCGGCGGCAACCGAGATCGTCACCGAGGCCGAGGAGGCCGGAACGCCCGCGCCGCCCGCCTCGCGCCGCCCGCGGGCGCGCCCCGAGCCCCCCGCGCAAGCCGCGCAGGACCCCGCCGCGCCGGAGCCATCGGCCCCCGCGACCGATCGCGCCGCCATCGACGAGGCGCTCGCCGCAGCCCTCGGGCAGGCCGCGCAGACCCCGGAGCGCGCCGCGGGGCCGCCGCTCACAGCCGGGGAAAAGGACGCGCTGCGCGTGGCCGTGCAGCGCTGCTGGAACGTCGGCAGCCTCAGCTCCGACGCGCTCGCCACCACGGTCACCGTCGCCGTGAGCCTCTCGCGATCCGGCACGCCGGAGATCGCCAGCATCCGCAAGCTGGACCACAGCGGCGGCGGCGAGGCGGCGGCGCGGCAGGCCTTCGAGGCGGCGCGCCGCGCGATCATCCGCTGCGGCGCCGACGGGTTCGATCTGCCGGCCGAGAAATACGCGCGCTGGCGTGATATCGAGATGACATTCAACCCGGAGACCATGAGGATCAAATGATGCGCTCTCTCCTGATCGTCCTCGCCGCCCTCGCGCTCTGGGCCCTGCCCGCCACCGCCCAGCAACAGGGCGGCCCGCTGCGGCTCGAGATCACCGAAGGCGTGATCGAGCCGATGCCGTTTGCCGTGCCCGACCTCGTCGCCGAGGGCACGCGGGCGCGGGAGCTGGCCGCGCGCATCTCGCGCGTCATCGCCGCCGATCTGAGCGGGACGGGCCTCTTCCGCGAGGTTCCCGCCGAGGCGCATATCGGCCGCATCACCAGCTTCGACAGCCCGGTGCAATACGCCGACTGGCGCGCGGTGAACGCGCAGGTGCTCGTGACAGGGGCGGTGCGCCTCGAGGGCGCGGACCGGCTGGTGGTGCGGTTCCGCATCCATGACGTCTTTGCCGGCCAGGAAATGGGCCGCGGCCAGCAGCTCGCCGGGTCGCCGGACGGCTGGCGGCGGATCGCGCACAAGGTGGCCGATCAGGTCTACAGCCGCATCACCGGCGAGGGCGGCTATTTCGACAGCCGCGTCGTCTTCGTCTCCGAGCGCGGGCCGAAGGACGCCCGCGCCAAGCGGCTCGCGATCATGGATTACGACGGCGCCAACGTGCAGTTTCTCACCGACGACTCGGCGCTGGTGCTCGCGCCGCGGTTCTCGCCCGATGGCGACCGGGTGCTCTACACCAGCTACGAGAGCGGGTTCCCGCGCATCTACCTGCTGGCGCTGGACGGGATGCGCCGCCGGGCGCTGCCCACGACGGAGGGCACGATGAGCTTTGCGCCGCGCTTCTCGCCGGACGGGCGGACGGTGGTCTACTCGCTGACGCAGGGCGGCAACACCGACCTCTACACGCTCGACATCGCGAGCGGGCAGAGCACGCGCCGCACCACCGCGCCCTCGATCGAGACCGCCCCGAGCTACAGCCCCGACGGGCGCCGCATCGTCTTCGAGAGCGACCGCTCCGGGAGCCCGCAGCTCTACGTCATGGACGCGCGCGGCGGCGAGGCGCGCCGCATCAGCTTCGGCCAGGGGCGCTACGGCACACCGGTCTGGTCCCCGCGCGGCGATCTCATCGCCTTTACCAAGCAGTCCAAGGGGCGCTTCCATATCGGCGTCATGCGCACCGATGGCAGCGAGGAGCGGCTGCTCACCGCGTCCTTCCTCGACGAGGGGCCGACCTGGGCGCCCAATGGCCGGGTCATCATGTTCACCCGCGAGACACAAGGCGCAACCGGCGAGGCGCGGCTCTACACGGTGGACATAACCGGGCGCAACCTGCGGCGGGTGGAGACCACGGGCGGCGCGAGCGACCCCGCCTGGGGGCCGTTGCAGGAGTGAGCCCCTCCGGGGCGCGCGGCGCGTTTTCGAGGACCAAAGCCTGTGATAGACACGAGACAGCAACAAAGGATGTTCCCGACATGATCTCTCCCACCCGGATTCTCCTCCTCGTCGCCGGGCTCGCGCTCGGCGCCTGCACCAACGCCGACCGGTTCGGCACCAGCGGCGCGCTCGGCTCGGGCGGCGCGGGCGGCGCGGGCGCGGGCATGGGCGCGGCCTCCGACCCGGCCTCCCCGGCCTATTTCCAGCAGGCGGTCGGCGACCGGGTGCTCTTTGCCGTGGATCAGTCCTCGCTGTCGCCGGAGGCCCGCGGTACGCTCGAGGCACAGGCGCAGTGGCTCATGCGCAACGCCGACTACAGCGCCGTGATCGAGGGCCATGCCGACGAGCAGGGCACGCGCGAGTACAACCTCGCCCTCGGCGCGCGCCGCGCCAACGCCGTGCGCGAATTCCTCGTCGGCCGCGGCGTCGCCGAGAGCCGCCTGCGCGTGGTCAGCTACGGCAAGGAGCGCCCCATCGAGATCTGCAGCCGCGAAGCCTGCTACGCCAAGAACCGCCGCGCGGTGACGGTGCTCTCGGCCGGGCCCACGAGCTGAGGGGCGGGGCATGCGCAGCCGTCTCAAGCTCATCGCCGTCGCCTTGCTGCTCGCGCCCGCGGCGGCCCCCGCGCAGGAG
>DATFKM010000478.1:0-2060 GCA_035268645.1 Paracoccaceae bacterium
GGCGGCATCGCCGGCCTCGCGCTGGCGCTCACCTGCCGGCAGATCGGCCTCGACGCCAAGGTGTTCGAGGCCGTCTCCGACCCGCGCCCCCTCGGCGTCGGCATCAACCTCCAGCCCAACGCGGTGCGCGAACTCGACGAACTCGGTCTGATGCAGATCCTCCCGCGGGTCGGCGTCGCCACCCGCGAATGGGGCCTCTTCTCCACGAAGGGGCTCGAGATCTGGTCCGAGCCGCGCGGCCGCGAGGCCGGCTACCGCTGGCCGCAATACTCCGTCCACCGGGGCGAGCTGCAGATGGCGCTGCTCGACGCCGCCCGCGCCCGCCTCGGCCCCGGGGGCGTCGTCACCGGCGCCCGCGTCGCGGGCTGGGAGACGACCGCCGACGGCGTCGCCGTGCGCCTCGCCACCGAAGCGGGCGAGCGGATCGAGACCGGCTCGGTCCTGATCGGCGCCGACGGCCTGCACTCCGCCGTCCGCGCCCGCCTCTACCCGGAGGAGGGGCCGCCGGTCTGGTCCGGCGCCGTGCTCTGGCGCGGAACCTCGCCCGCCAGGCCCTTCCGCACCGGCGCCTCGATGGCGCTGATCGGCTCGATGGACCGGCGCTTCGTCGCCTACCCCATCTCGCCGCCCGATCCCGCCACCGGCGAGTGCCGCCTCAACTGGATCGCGGAGCTTCGCGTCGACCCCGCCGGCGGCTGGAAGAAGCAGAGCTGGACCGCGGAGGCGGGCGCCGCCGACTTCCTGCCGCGCTTCGCGGACTGGCGCTTCGGCTGGATCGACGTGCCGGAGATCGTCTCGCGCGCCGAGCGGATCTACGAATACCCGATGGTCGACCGCGACCCCCTCCCGCGCTGGACCTTCGGGCCCGTCACCCTGATGGGCGACGCCGCGCACGTGATGTGGCCGGTCGGCTCCAACGGCGCCAGCCAGGCGATCATGGACGCGCGCCGGCTCGGCCGCGCCTTCCTCGAGCACGGGCCGACCGAGGCCGCGCTCCTCGCCTACGAGGCCGAGCAGCGTCCGGCGGCCGAGCGGATGATCCGCGCCACCCGCTCGGCCGAAGGCCCGGACGCCCTGCTCGGCGTGGTGGAGGACCGCTGCGGCGGCGCCTTCGAGGACGTGGAGGAGGTGATTCCCCGCGCCGAGATGGACGCCTTCCAGGCCCGCTGGAAGGCCGTCGCCGGCCTCGCGCGGGAGGCGCTGAACGATGCGCCCCCGATCGTGCCCCCGATCCCCCCGCAGGCCGCGACGACGGCGGCGCCAAGGAACCGCTTGCGAAACCCTAGCTGAACGCTCAGATATCGGGTCGGGGCCACCGACCCGGCCCCGGCCCGTCGAGGGAGCCGCCATGTCCGCGCCCGCTCTGCACCTGCTGTCCGAAGGCTTCTCGCCCGCCCCGGCGCCGTGCGCCCCGGCGCTCGAAGGCGGACGCCTCGCGACGGTGGAGCGGATCCGCGACTGGGCCGCCGCCGCCCGCCGCGGCCGGGCGGGCGATCTCGACCGGGCCTGCGCGCTCGTCGGCGCGCCCGGCGCCGCGCTCGAGGACGCGCACGGCGCGGCGCTGCTCGCCGCCCTCGCCTCGGGCTGCCGGACGCCGCTGCGCCTCCATCGGCGCGGCGACGCGGCGAGCTGGGACGAGCTGTGGCTGATCCGCCTGCTGGAGCGCCTCGCGGCCGGCGACGAGGCCTCCGCGCGCTTCCTCGTCGCCCGGCGCTGCGCGCCGAAGGCCGCCCGCCGCGCCATGTTCCTCGCCGGTCGTCTCGCCGACCTCGCCGCCGACGCCTGACGGCGCGGCGGACCCGTCGGGCCTCGGCCCGACCACGCGGCGATCGCGACGAAACGACGTCGCCGCGCCGAGGCGGAAGCGCCCCGCGTCGCGGCTCAGCGCCGCGGCCGGTCCTCGGGCTCCGGCGCCTCCAGACGATCCAGCAGACGCTCCAGCGCCAGCGGCACGGGCAGGCCCGGCCAGTCCTCGGCGGCGACGGCGACCAGTCGCCCGTCCGCCGCGGGGGCGGCGTCGCGGTCGCGGAGCGGGGCGCGCGTCTGCCGCGCCGGGCGCG
>DATFKM010000479.1:0-3807 GCA_035268645.1 Paracoccaceae bacterium
CATCGAGCGCAACGGCCTCGGCGCGATCAAGGCGGTCTCGGCGGCCTCGCTGGCGCTGCGCGGGGACGGGGCGCATGTGGTGCCGCTCGACGCCTGCATCCGCACCTTGAAGGAGACGGGGCGGGACATGGACCGGCGCTACAAGGAGACGAGCCTCGGCGGCCTCGCCGTCGCGGTGCCGGTCAACCTGCCGGAGTGCTGAGGCGGGAGGCGCGGAGGACGCCGGGGCGTCGCCGCAGGCCGGCGCTTGCCCGTCGGCGCGCGACGCGGCACGCTTCGGCGGCATGAGCCGGATCTTCCCCAAGCCCTTCGACGCGGCCGTCAGCCGCCACTTCGAGACCGCCGCGCCCGAGGCGGTGCGCCGGGCCGTGAAGCGGGCCGGCAAGGACGAGATCCTGGACCCGGCCCATCCCTACCGCGAACGCATGGAGCGCCGCGCCTACGAGCGCGGGCTGCAGGCGCTGCAGATCGAGCTCGCCAAGCTGCAGGCCGACTTCCGCGCCGACGGGCGGCGCATGGCGGTGGTGTTCGAAGGGCGCGACGCCGCCGGCAAGGGCGGCTGCATCAAGCGCCTGACGCAGCATCTGAGCCCGCGCGGCGCGACGGTGGTGGCGCTGCCGGCGCCGGGCTCCCGCGAGGCCGGGCAATGGTATTTCCAGCGCTACGTCGCGCATCTGCCGGCGGCGGGCGAGATCGCGATCTTCGACCGAAGCTGGTACAACCGCGCGGTGGTGGAGCACGTGTTCGGGTTCTGTTCCGACGCCGAGCGGGCGCTTTTCTTCCGGCAGGTCGGCCCCTTCGAGCGGATGCTGGCGGAGGAGGGCATCGTCCTCGTCAAGATCTGGCTCACCGTCGGACGCGCCGAGCAGCTGCGCCGGATGCTGGCGCGGGAGGCCGACCCGCTGAAGCAATGGAAGCTCTCGCGCATCGACGTGGAGGGGCTGGCGCGCTGGGAGGCCTACAGCGCGGCGATCGAGGAGACCTTCGCGCGCACCCACGTGCCCGAGGCCCCCTGGACCGTGATCCGCGCCGACGACAAGCGCCGGGCGCGGCTCGCGGCGCTGCAGACGGTGCTGGAGGCGGTGGACTACGCGCATCGCAACTCGGCGGAGGCGGGGACGCGCGATCCGCTGGTCGCCGGGCCGCCCGGGACGATCCCGCTCGCCTCCGGCTGAGGCGCCGGGCGCGGCGGCGCGTCCGGCCTGGCGGGTTCCGCGCACGCAGCGCGACATTCGGCGGGCCGCGGAGCGCCTGCACGGCGCCGCCGCCGAGGGGGCTGCGCGGCGCGAGCCGCCTCGCGGTCTCCCCCGGTGTCGGAAGGGGGCGGCCGCCGGTCGGCATTGGCCCCGCCCCCGCCGGCCGCTACAACCGCCGCATGGACGGACCGCCCGAGGAGGATCCCGCCCGCGCCCGCCGCGGCTATCACCACGGCAATCTGCGCGAGGCGCTGGTGCAGGCCGCGCTCGGGCTGATCGCCGTGCGGGGCCCGCATGGCTTCACCATGGCCGAGGCGGCGCGCGAGGCCGGCGTCTCGGCCGCGGCGCCCTACCGGCACTTCCGCTCCCGCGAGGACCTGATCGCCGAACTGGCGCGGCGCGGGTTCGAGCTGTTCGCCGATCTGCTGGAGATGGCCTGGGACGGGGGGCGGCCGACCCCGCTCTCGGCCTTCGAGAACGTCGGCCGCGCCTATCTCGCCTTCGCGCGCAAGGAGCCGGGGCACTACGTCGCGATGTTCGAATCGGGCGTGCCGGTGTCGGAGGATCCGGCGCTCCGCGCCGCCTCGGACCGGGCGATGGGGGTGATGCGCGCGGCGGCCGAGGCGCTGGCCGCGCGCCTGCCGCCGGAGCGCCGCCCCCCGCCGCAGATGATGAGCTACCACGTCTGGGCGATGAGCCACGGGGTGGTGGAGCTGTTCGCGCGCCGCTCGTCGGGCCAGGCGGCCTCGATCTCGCCCGAGGATCTGCTGGAGACCGGCACGATGATCTACCTGCGCGGCCTCGGCCTGATCCCGGAGGATCGCTGAGCCGCGCGGTCCCGACGCCGACGGCCGGTCCGGGCGCCTCCGCCGGTCCGCGCGCCGCGAGGCGCGCGGGGCGGCGCCGCCGCGAGGGGGGTCGATCCCCCCGAGCGGCGGGTCCCGGCGGAGGGGCGGAGACCGGCCGCGGAGAATCGGCGCCGCGGCCTCTTGACCTCCCGGCCGCGATCGCCCAGCTATGTAAATGTGAATTACATTCACATGGACCGAAGACGGGGACGACGATGGAACGCATCACCGATCTGCTGAGACGAGGCGAAGCGATGCTGGACGGCTGGGGCAGGCCCGGCTGGATCGGCGCGATGGTCCTCGGCTTCATCCTGGCCTGGCCGGTGGGCCTGGCCCTTCTCTTCTACATGATCTGGAGCGGACGCATGGGACGCGAATGCCGTCAGGACCGCCGCTGGAGCCGCAGCCGCCGGGGCGGCACCGGCAACGCGGCCTTCGACGACTACAAGGAGGCGACGCTGCGCCGCCTCGAGGAGGAGCAGGCCGCCTTCGAGAGCTTCCTCGAGCGCCTGCGCCGGGCCAAGGACCAGGCCGAGTTCGACCAGTTCATGGACGAGCGCCGGCGCGGCGGCCCCACGACCCGGAACGGCGACGACGCCGCGGCCGAGGCGGAGCCTCGCGCGCCCTACGCCGGCCCCGGCGCGCCGCAGCCGGCCTGAACGCCGCCGAGCGGGGCGCGCCCCCGACGACGCGCCGGACGAGGCGAGACGCCGCCGCGCCCCCCCTGCGAGGGGCGCGGCGGTTCCGCGTGCGGCGTGCGGCACGGTCGGCGCCCGGCGGCCCGGCGGCCCGGCGGGCCGCGCCGCGCAAGGCGTTTCGGCCCGCGACGAACGACCGAAGCGGCGCCGCGTCGAAGCGGATGACGCGCCGCGGCGCCGCTGCTAACGTCCGAGTCGTCGGCCACGCTTCGGGAGTTCCATGAGCCACCATCAGGGCAAGATCGCGCCGCAGTTCTTCGTGACGGCGCCGCAGCCCTGCCCCTACCTGGAGGGGCGGGCGGAGCGCAAACTCTTCACCACGCTGCGCAATCCCGACGCTTCGGAGATCAACGACTTCCTGTCGCTGCGCGGCTTCCGGCGCAGCCAGGGGGTGGTCTACCGGCCGTCCTGCACCGGCTGCGCGGCCTGCCTCTCGACCCGCATCCCGGTCGAGGGGTTCGAGCCCTCGCGCAGTCACCGGCGCACCGCGGCGCGCAACGCCGACCTCGCCCGCTCCGCCGAGGACCCGCGCGCGACGGAGGACCAGTACGAGCTTTTCCGCCGTTATCTCGACGACCGTCACGCCGACGGCGGCATGGCCGAGATGGACGCCTTCGAGTTCGCCTCGATGATCGAGGAGACGCCGGTGCGCACCCGCGTCGTCGAGTATCGCCGGCCCGCCGATCCGGCCTTGGGCGAGGACCGGGCGCCGCTGATCGCGGCCTGCCTGACCGACGTGCTCGCGGACGGCCTCTCGATGGTCTATTCGTTCTTCGATCCGGAGGCGCGGCGACGCTCGCTCGGCGCCTTCATGATCCTCGATCACATCGAGATCGCGCGGCAGGCGGGGCTGCCTTACGTCTATCTCGGCTACTGGGTGCCGGGCTCGCCCAAGATGGACTACAAGGCCCGCTTCCGGCCCTTCGAGATCTTCCAGGGCGACGGCTGGCGGCGGGTCGAGGACCCGGCCGCGGTGCGCGTCGACGGGCATCCGCTGGCGGTCGATCCGATCGCCGAGCAGGTCGCCAAGCTGATGAACGGCTGAGGCCGCGCCGCGGAGGCGAG
>DATFKM010000480.1:0-2386 GCA_035268645.1 Paracoccaceae bacterium
GATGTCGCTCTACGCCAAGCGGCTGGAGAAGGGCCGCTTCATCTGGCCCACGCCGGCCGACGGCGCGGTGGCGGTGTCGGCGGCGCAGCTGAGCTACCTTCTCGACGGTATCGATTGGCGGAACCCGCGCCACACCTGGCGACCGGCTGCGGCAGGCTGACTCAGGGGCGTCCGTGGAGGGCGATCGCGCTCCACGGCGCCGGCGGGGGCCGGTAGACTCGGCGCATGGTCGACGCCGCCTCGGAAATCGCAGCCTTGCGCGCCGCGCTCGCGGCGGCCGAGGCGCGCGCCGACGCCATCGCCGCCGAGGCCGCCCATGCGAAGGCGGTGCTGTCGGGAAGTGAGGCGCTGATCGCCCATCTGCGTCTGGAGATCGAGAAGCTGCGCCGCGCGCTCTACGGCCATCGCTCCGAACGCAAGGAGCGGCTGCTCGAGCAGATGGAGCTGCAGCTCGAGGAGATGGAGGCCACCGCCTCCGAGGACGAGGCGCTCGCCGACGCCGCCGCGACCAAGGCGAAGGTCGAAGTCGCCGCCTTCGCGCGCCGCAAGCCGGCGAGGAAGCCCTTCCCCGAGCACCTGCCGCGCGAGCGCGTCGTGCTTCCCGCGCCCTGCGCCTGCGCCGCCTGCGGCTCGTCGCGGCTGGCGAAGATGGGCGAGGACGTCACCGACACGCTGGAGGTGATCCCCCGCCAGTGGAAGGTGATCCAGACGGTGCGGGAGAAGTTCACCTGCCGCGACTGCGAGAAGATCAGCCAGCCGCCGGCGCCGTTCCACCCCACGCCCCGCGGCTGGGCCGGCCCCAGCCTGCTGGCCATGATCGTGTTCGAGAAGTTCGGACAGCATCAGCCGCTCAACCGCCAGGCCGAACGCTACGCCCGCGAGGGGGTGGAACTCAGCCTCTCGACGCTGGCCGACCAGGTCGGCGCCGTCGCCGCCGCCATGGCGCCGCTGCACGCGCTGATCGAGGCGCACGTCATGGCCGCCGGGCGGCTCCACGGCGACGACACCACCGTGCCCCTGCTGGCGAAGGGCAAGACCGAGACGGCCCGGCTCTGGACCTATGTCCGCGACGACCGGCCCTTCGGCGGCCCGGCCCCGCCGGCGGCGCTGTTCCGCTTCTCGCGCGACCGGCGCGGCGAGCATCCCCAAGAGCACCTCGCGCGCTGGCGGGGCATCCTGCAGGCCGACGCCTATGCCGGCTTCAACGCCCTGTTCGACGCTACGCGCGAGCCGGGGCCGATCGCGCCCGCGTTCTGCTGGAGCCATTCACGACGCAAGTTCTTCGAACTGGCCGACATCGCCGTCAACGCCCGGCGGGGCGGGAAGGCGCCGCCGATCGCGCCCCTCGCGCTGGAAGCCGTGAAGCGCATCGACGCGATCTTCGACCTCGAGCGCGCCATCAGCGGTCTGCCCGCCGATCAGCGGCTCGCCGTCCGCACGGCCGAGGTCGCGCCCCTCGTCGCCGCACTGCACGACTGGATGAAGGCCGAACGCGCCCGGCTCTCGAGGCACGCCCCCGTCGCCAAGGCCATGGACTACATGCTCACCCGGTGGGACGGCTTCGCCGGGTTCCTCGACGACGGCAGGATCTGCCTGACGAACAACGCGGCCGAACGCTCGCTCCGCGGCATCGCCCTCGGCCGCAAGGCGTGGCTCTTCGCCGGATCCGAGCGCGGCGGCGACCGCGCCGCCTTCTTCTACACCCTCATCGTCACCGCCAAGCTCAACGACGTCGACCCGCAGGCCTGGCTCGCCGACGTCATCGCGCGCATCGCCGACACGCCCATGTCGAAGCTCGAAGACCTTCTCCCCTGGAACTGGGCCGCCCAGCGGCTGGCGGAGGTCAAGGCCGCGTAGCTGCGGCCCTCACCGGAGGGCTACCCCGTGTCGACGCATTCCGATCGTGGTGCGAGCGCCAGCTGACCCTGATCCCCGGCAAGGGCGATCTGGCTAAGGCGATGCGCTACGCGTTGCGGCGCTGGCCGAGCTTCACCCTGTTCCTCGACGACGGCCGCGTGGCCATCGACAACAATGCGGCCGAACGCGCCATCAAGCCCATCGTGCTGGGCAGAAAGAACTTCCTGTTTGCCGGCGCCGACGCCGGCGGCGAGGTGCTCGCCGACGCCATGACCGTCATCGAGACCGCCAAGCTCTCCGGCCTGAACCCCGAAGTCTATCTCGCCGACATCCTCGGCCGCATCCGTCTCCACGAGCCCAAGCGCTTGGACGAGTTGCTCCCTTGGACATGGAAGGCCGACCGTCAGGCCGAGCCGAAGGCCGCCTGACGACGGGTGCCGAGCGGCCGCTTACGCTGCCGCCGCGCTCGCCGGAGCTGAACCCCGTCAAGAACGTCTGGCAGTTCATGCGCGACAACTGGCTCTCCAAT
>DATFKM010000481.1:0-3289 GCA_035268645.1 Paracoccaceae bacterium
GTCCACGGCTACCGGCATCAGGGGCACGAGAGGCGGGCGGGGGAGATCGCGCGGGAGGTGGGGTTCGGGCAGGTCTCCGTCTCCCGCGAGGTCTCGCCGCTGATGAAGATGGTGTCTCGCGGCGACACGACGGTGGTCGACGCCTATCTCTCGCCGATCCTCAGACGCTACGTCGACCGGGTGGCGGCGGCGTTCTCGGGCGAGGACGTCGAGGCGGTCGCCGGCAAGCTGATGTTCATGCAGAGCAGCGGCGGGCTGACCGACGCGGCGCTGTTCCAGGGCAAGGACGCGATCCTTTCGGGTCCGGCGGGGGGCGTCGTCGGGGCGGTGCGGACCTCGGAGATCGCGGGCGAGGACCGGATCGTCGGCTTCGACATGGGCGGGACGTCGACGGACGTCTGCCATTATGCCGGCGAGTTCGAGCGGGTGCTGCACTCCGAGGTCGCGGGGGTGCGGCTTCGGGCGCCGATGATGAACATCCATACCGTGGCGGCGGGGGGCGGCAGCCTGCTGGTCTGGAAGGACGGGCGGCTGCAGGTGGGCCCGCGCAGCGCCGGGGCCGATCCGGGGCCGGCCTGCTACGGGAGGGGCGGGCCGCTCGCCGTGACCGACGCCAACGTGATGGTCGGCAAGCTCCGGCCGGAGTTCTTCCCGGCGATCTTCGGGCCCGACGCGGACGCGCCGCTCGACGCCGAGGCGACGCGGGCGAAGTTCGAGGCGCTTGCGACGGAGATCGGGCGGCCGGCGGAGGCGGTCGCGGACGGCTTCCTGCGCATCGCCTGCGAGAACATGGCGAACGCGATCAAGACGATCAGCGTGCAGCGGGGCTACGAGGTCTCGAAATACTGCCTGACGGTGTTCGGGGGCGCGGGGGCGCAGCATGCCTGCCGGATCGCGGACCTGTTGGGGATGGAGCGGTGCCTGATCCATCCGCTGGCCTCGCTGCTGAGCGCCTACGGCATGGGGCTGGCGGACATCCGCGCATCGCGGCAGCTGGCGGTGGAGGCGCGGCTGACGCCGGAGAGCCGGTTGCAGGCGGCGGCGGATCTGGACCGCATGTCGGGCTTCGTCCATGACGAGGTGGAGGCGCAGGGGGTGTCGCCGGCGGCGATCTCGATCACGCCGCGGTTCCTGTTGAAGGTGGAGGGGACGGACACGGCCCTCGCCGTGCCCTTCGGGACGATGGCGGAGATGCGCCGGGCCTTCGGCGAGGCGCATCGGCAGCGCTTCGGCTTCGATCCGGGCGACAAGGCGCTGGTGATCGAGGCGGTGACCAACGAGGCGGTGGGGCGCGCGGCGGATCTCTCGGAGCCGGAGCGCGCGGTGCGCGAGCGGCCGGAGGACGCCTACGAGACGGCGTTCGTCGGGAAGTTCTTCTCGGAAGGGGCGTGGCGCGAGGCGCGCTTCGTGCGGCGCGAGGCGCTGCGGCCCGGTGACGTGCTGACCGGGCCGGCGGTGCTGGTGGAGGAGCACACCTCCGTCGTGATCGAGCAGGGCTGGCGGGCGGAGATCACGGGCCACGACCATGTGCGGCTGGTGCGCCACGAGGCGCGGGCCGAGGCCGAGGCGGTCGGCACGAAGAAGGCCGATCCGATCCTGCTGGAGGTGTTCAACAACCTCTTCATGTCGATCGCCGAGCAGATGGGGGCGGTGCTGGAGAACACCGCCGCCAGCGTGACGATCAAGGAGCGGCTCGACTTCTCCTGCGCCGTGTTCGACCGGGAGGGCGACCTGATCGCCAACGCGCCGCACATGCCGGTGCATCTCGGCTCCATGGCGGCCTCGGTGAAGGCGATCATGGCGCAGAACCCGGAGATGGGGCCGGGGGACGTCTTCGTGCTGAACGCGCCCTACAACGGCGGGACGCATCTGCCGGACATCACGGTGGTCACGCCGGTCTGGGACGAGGCGGGCGAGGAGATCCTGTTCTACGTCTCGGCGCGCGGGCATCACACCGACGTCGGCGGGCTGACGCCGGGCTCGATGCCGCCGGATTCGCGCCGGGTCGAGGAGGAGGGCGTCCTCATCGACAACTGGACGCTGGTGGAGCGCGGGCGGTTCCGGGAGGCGGAGACGCGCGAGCTTCTGCTTTCGGGCGAATGGCCGGTGCGGGCGGTGGAGACCAATCTGGCGGATCTGCGCGCGCAGGTGGCGAGCTGCGAGAAGGGAGCGCAGGAGCTTCGCAAGATGGTGGCGCAGTTCGGGCGGGAGGTGGTCGACGCCTATATGCGCCACGTCCAGGACAACGCCGAGGAGTGCGTGCGGCGGGCCATCGAGCGGCTGAGGGACGCGGATTACGTCTACGAGATGGACCCCGACTACGACGGGGCGCCGCGGGAGATCCGCGTCTCGGTCCGGGTGGATCGGGAGGCGCGGACGGCGAAGATCGACTTCACCGGGACGACCGGGCAGCTCGCCACCAACTACAACGCGCCGGAGCCGGTGACGCGGGCGGCGGTGCTGTATGTCTTCCGCTGTCTGGTGGACGACCGGATCCCGATGAACGAGGGGGTGATGAAGCCCCTCGAGGTCGTGCTGCCGAAGGGGACGATGCTGTCGCCCGAGTATCCGGCGGCGGTGATCGCGGGGAACGTCGAGACCTCGCAGGCGGTCACCTCGGCGCTGTTCCTGGCGCTGGGGGTGATGGCGGCGGCGCAGTCGACCATGAACAACACCACCTGGGGCGATGCGCGCTATCAGTACTACGAGACGATCTGCGGCGGCTCGGGCGCCGGACGCCTGAACGACGGCTCGGGGCATCCGGGGACCTCGGCGGTGCATACGCACATGACGAATTCGCGGCTGACCGATCCGGAGGTTCTGGAGTGGCGCTTTCCGGTGCTGCTGGAGGAGTTCTCGATCCGACGGGGTTCGGGCGGCGAGGGGGCGTTCCGGGGCGGCGACGGGGTACGCCGGCGGATCCGGTTCCTCGAGCCGATGACGGCGGCGATCCTCTCCGGCCATCGGGTCGTGCCGCCGCCGGGGCTGGAGGACGGCGGTCCGGGAGAGCTCGGCCGGACGCGGGTGGCGCGGGCGGACGGGACCGTGGAGGAGTTGCGCTCGGCGGACCGGACGGAGATGGGCGCGGGGGACGTGTTCTGGCTCGACTCGCCCTCCGGCGGCGGCTTCACGCCGGCTGGCTGACGGTCGCCCCGAGCGCCGCCTTCGGCGGCGCCGGCCCGCCCGCCAGCCTGCGCCGGCTCCCCTTCGGCACTCCGCGCGGCGAGCGTCATGGCCTCGTGCCTATGCCGGGCGAGAGCGCCCTCGGCGCGGTGACGGGCCCGCAGGG
>DATFKM010000482.1:0-7471 GCA_035268645.1 Paracoccaceae bacterium
GCGGCGCTGGAGAACGGCCTCGGCCAGGTCGAGGATCAGGCCGGCCGCTTCCCGCAGGTCGCCGGGCTGCGCTTCGTCTGGGATCCGCAGGCGGAGCCGGGCGCGCGCGTCGTCTCGGCCGAAGTCGAGACGCAGGGCGGCTGGGAGTCCTTGGATCCCGAGGCGGTCTACGGCGTCGCGACCAACGATTACATGCGCGGGGGCGGCGACGGCTACGCCGTGTTCGCCGAGCAGGGCACGGACGCCTACGACTACGGCCCGGGCCTCGAGCAGGTGGTGGCCGACTATCTCGCCGAGGCCGGCCCCTACACGCCCTACACGGACGGCCGCATCTCCACGCGCTGAGCGGCCGGCCCGCCCGCGGGGGGCTTCCCCCCGCGGGCGGGAGCGTCCATCCTCCGCGCCATGTGCGGACGCTTCGCCCTGACCACGCCCCACGGCGCCATAGCCGAGCTGTTCGGCGCCGAGACGACCGAGGCGCTGAGCGAGCGCCTCGGCAACGCCGGGCCGCGCTACAACGTCTGCCCGACGACGCGGATCGCCGCGATCCGCCTCGGCGAGGACGGGGGGCGGCAGCTGACGGCCCTGCGCTGGGGTTTCATCCCGCGCTGGTACAAGTCGCCGACGGACGGCCCGCTGCTGATCAACGCCCGCTCCGAGACGATCGCGGAGAAGCCGGCCTTCCGCGCCGCCTGCCGCGCCCGGCGCTGCCTGATCCCGGCGGACGGGTTCTACGAATGGCTGCGGCAGGACGACCGCAAGCGGCCCTTCTTCGTGCCCCCGGCCGAGCCGCGCGATCCGCCGGTGGTCTGCTTCGCCGCGATCTGGGAGACTTGGCGAGGGCCGGAGGGCGAGGCGATCGAGGCCTGCGCCATCGTCACCTGCGACGCGGGTCCCGACATCCGCCACATCCACGACCGGGAGCCGGTGACGATCCGCGCCGGCGACGAGGGCCTCTGGCTGGGCGAGGAAGGCAAGGGCGCGGCCACCCTGATGCAGCCGGCGCCCGAGGGCTTCTGGGCGCCGCGCGAGGTCTCGCCCGAGGTCAACTCCAACCGCGCCGAGGGCCCGGAGCTGATCGAACCGCTGCAGGCCTGAGCGGCGGCCGGGCGGTCAGGCCGGTCGCGAGCATGAGGCGACGGCCTCGGCCCGGCCGTCGTCGCAAGGCGCGGCGCGTGAACCTCGCCGATCGTCGGTCTCGGTCCCCGGCCGGGGACCGCCGATCGCGCGCCGTCGCGATCGGCGGCGCGAGGCGTCAGTCGGCGCCGCCGTCGGTCCGTTCGAGCCCTTCGGGCTGGCCGACGACGACGACCTGCAGCCGTTCGGGGGTCAGGAGGCGCGCGGCCACCCGGTTCACGTCCTCGAGCGTCACCGCCTCCACGAGGTCGTTGCGGGTCACGAGGTAGTCGGGCGGCAGCCCCTCGGACATGAAGCCGGCCAGCGCCGAGGCGATCTTGGCGTTGGAATCGAAGGCGAGCGGCCAGGCCCCGGTCAGATAACGCTTGGCGTCGTCCAGCTCCTCCTCCGACACGCCCGTCCCGCGCATCCGCGCCCATTCCTCCCGGATCACCGCGATCGCCTCGGCGACCCGCGCGTTGTCGGATGCGACCTGGGCGCCCAGCACCGCCGCGCGATCCCATCGCGCGAGAAAGCTGGAGACGGAGTAGGTCAGCCCGCGCTCGACCCGCACCTCCTGCGTGAGGCGCGAGGCGAAGCCGCCGCCGCCGAGCACGTGCTCCATCACCACCGCCGCGAAGAAGTCCGGATCGTCGCGCCCGATGCCGGGCTGCACCAGCCGCGCCACCGCCTGCGGCGCGTCGAGCTCCACGATCTCGAGCTCGCGCGTCTCGGCGAATTCCGCCGGCCCGAGGGGGTCGCGCCGCGTCTCCGGCAGGTCGGCCAGCAGCCGGTCGATCAGCGCCGCCGCCTCGTCGGGCGTCACGTCCCCCACGATCCCGACCGCGAGGTCGCCGCGGTCGAGCGCCCGCTCCCGCGCCGCGACCAGCGCCGCGCGGTCGATCCGCGCCACCGTCGCCTCGTCGCCCGAGAGCGGCCGGCCGTAGGGGTCCTCCGGGAACAGCGCCGCGCGCCAGGCGCGGGAGGCGAGGGCGCTCGGGTCGGTTCCGGCCGAGCGGATCGAGGAGATCTGGCGCGCCCGCGCCCGCTCCACCGCGTCGGCGTCGAAGCGCGGCTCGGTCAGGGCGAGGCGCAGCAGCTCCACGCTCTCGTCGAGGGTCTCCGTCAGCATCCGCGCCGAGACCGACACCGCGTCGCGCCCGGCCGAGGCGCCGAAGCGCAGCGCCAGACCGTCGGCCGCCGCCTCGAACGCGGCGGCGTCGAGATCCCCGGCCCCGTCGTCGAGAAGCCCGGCCATCATCCGCGTGACGCCGGCGAGCTCCGCGGGCTCGCGCGAGGCGCCGCCGCCGAAGCGCAGCTCCAGCGCCACCATCGGGATCTCCGGCGCCTCGACCAGCCAGACCTCGATGCCGCCCGGCGTCTCGATCGCCTGCACCTCGGCCGCCGCCTCGGCCGGGGGCGGCGGAAGCAGGGCGAAGGCGAGGGCGGCGGCGGCCATGCGCAGGTTCATCCCTCCACCCCCTCGGGCGCCTGCAGCCGGCCTGTCACCGATGCCTCCGGCCGCAGCACCGCCCGCGCGACCTCCATCACGTCCTCGGCCGTGACCGCCTGCAGCGTCTCAGGCCAGGCCTCGATCTCCTCGATGGACATGCCGATCGCGAGGCCGTGCCCGTAGCGCCGTGCGAGGGTCGACTGGCTGTCCTGCGAATAGATCCAGGAGGCGCGCCAGCGCGTCTTGACCCGCTCCATCTCCTCCGCCGAGGGTCCGTCCGAGGCGAGGAACGTTTCGAGAACTCCATCCATCGCCGCCTCGATCTCGTCGAGCGAGACCCCCGGCTGCGGCGCGGCATAGACCGCGAACTCCCCGTAGTCGCGGGCCGATCCGGCGAACCAGGCGCCCGTCGCCACCGCAAGCTCCCGTTCCACCGTCAGCGCCTGCTGCAGACGGGCGTTGAGCCCGTCGCCCAGCACCGCGGCCAGCATCTCCAGCGCCGCGGCCCGCTCCGGGTCGGTGCGCCGGGTCGGCGCGAGAAACTCTCTCATCACATAGGGTTGGCGGACCCTCGCGTCCTCGTAGAGCACCCGCCGCGGGGCGGCGTGCGGCGGCTCGGAGACCCGCTCGCGCGGCACGGCCCCGATCGACGGGATGTCGCCGTAATGCTCGAGCGCGAGCCTTTCCACGGTCTCCGGATCGACGTCCCCGGCCACCACCAGAACCGCGTTGTCCGGCCCATAGTGGCGCGCGTGGAAGGCCAGCGCGTCCGCGAGCTGGAGTTTCGCGATCTCGTGGCGCCAGCCGATCAGCGGCTGACCGTAGGGATGGTTGAGATACATCGCGGCCGAGCGCTGCTCGCCGAAGCGGCCGGAGGGATCGTTCTCGACCCGCTGGGCACGCTCCTCCAGGATCACGTCGCGCTCGGTCAGCGCCTCGGCCTCGCCTACCTCGAGGTCGCGCATCCGGCTCGCCTCAAGCCCCATCACGAAGCCGAGACGGTCGGAGGCGATGCGCTGGAAATAGGCCGTCACGTCGGGCGAGGTGAAGGCGTTGTCCTGTCCCCCGTTGGCCGCCACGAGCGCCGAGAAGCCCCCTTCGACGGCGGTGTCGGCGTCCTTGAACATCAGATGTTCAAGCCAGTGCGCGAGGCCGGAGCGGCCGGCCGGCTCGTCGGCGCCGCCGACGCGGTAGAACACCATGTGCGTCGCGACGGGCGCGCGGCGGTCCTCGATCACGACGCCTTCGAGCCCGTTGTCGAGCGTGAAGGTCGTCACGGGCCATTCGGCCGCGGCGGGGCCGACCGCGAGGGCGACCATCGTCGCGGCGAGGGCGAGCAGACGTCTCATGGGGCGGGGCTCCGGGGCTGGTCGTCGCGGGTCCTTCGGCGTCGCACGGGACGTAATCCGCCCGGAGGCGACCGCAACCGCATGCTCGCGCAAGGGTGACGCGGCCGGCCTCAGAGGTCGAACTGGATCTCGTCCGGCGGCGGCGGCGGCCCGGTGGGCGGGGCGACCGGCGTGGCGAGGCCTTCGTCGCGCAGGCGCGCCGCTTCGTCCCGCGGCTCGAGGATCTCGCGCTCGGAGCCGTCGGGCACCCGGAAGCCGAAAAAGGTGTCGAGGGCGTATTCGTCGCTGCGCGGCGGCTCCTCCCTCGCGAGCGTCGATCGGATGGCGGGATCGGCCTGATCCGCACCGGCGGCCTCGAGCAGCGCGAGCTCGCCGGGGCTCGGCGCGCCCTCGGGGACCGGAGCGCCGACGCCGCCGAGGGCGGCGCGCGCCTCCTGAACGGGACGCGGATCGAGCGGGCTCGGCGCGCCGGGCTCGGGCGGGGGCAGGGCGGAGAGGTTCGAGGGCAGCCGCAGCGGCGCGCGCGGCGCCACGTTGAAGGGGTTGGGCGATTCGTAGGTCATGCCGAGCGTGTCGCCGACGCCGCCGCCGCCGCAACCCGCGAGCGCCAGCGCCAGCGCCCCCGCGAGGACGCTGCG
The DNA here is from genome assembly GCA_035268645.1 of Paracoccaceae bacterium. Classification (GTDB taxonomy): domain Bacteria; phylum Pseudomonadota; class Alphaproteobacteria; order Rhodobacterales; family Rhodobacteraceae; genus Albimonas. Next base: position 4,557 of record DATFKM010000482.1, read on the forward strand.
GCCGAGGGCGCTGGGGGCGTGGCGGGTCATCGCGTGTCTCCCTCCGAGGCCCGCGCGGGGCCGTCACCGGCGTTATTGTCGGAACCGTCGAGCAGGATCAACCCGGCCGCCCCGACGAAGATGAACACGTCCGCGAGGTTGAAGGCGTAGGGATTGGCGATGCCGCAGCAGCTCATGTTCAGGAAGTCCGCCACGGCGCCGTAGAGCGCGCGGTCGAGCGCGTTGCCGAGCGCGCCGCCGACCAGCAGCCCGACCGCGAAGCGCCGCGTCGGCGAGTCCATGCGCAGCGACCAGATCAGCAGGCCGAGCGATATGCCGAGCGCGACGGCGATCCATATCTCCCGCGCCAGTCCGGCCCCGAGGCCGAAATTCGCCCCTTCGTTCCATGCCATGGTGAGGCGCAGCCACGGCGGCGCGACCTCGATCACCCCGCGCGCCGGCAGCGCCAGCCCCTCGATCATCCACCACTTCAAGGCTTGGTCGAGGCCGAAGGCGACGAGGGCGACGAGCAGCGTGGCGGGCAGCGCGACGAGGCCGGGCGCCGCGGCGCGGGAGCGTGGCGTCATCTCAGTCCGCCGCGCCGGCGCCGGCCGGTTCGAAACCGCCGCGAAACACGCTCGAGGGCGCGACGGGCCGCGCGCTCATGTCGACGCAGGTCGTGTAGTAGCGCATCGAGACCGCGGTCTCGTAGTCGAACAGCCGATGGTCCCGGCGGCTCGCCGGTTCGGGCCGGGCGCCCCGGTAGCCGGTGGCGTCGATCTCCCCCAGCTTGCGGGCGAGGCCGTCGCAGCTCATCGAGACGACCGGGGTCAGCAGGATCGAGACGCCGGTGGAGGTCTCGAAGCGCTCGCCCTCCTCGGCCGCGGCCGGACATGCGGCCACGACCGCGAGGAGGAACAACGCGCTTCCGGCCCGATCCCGTGTCGAAGACGTCATGATACCTCTTCCGTGAGCGCGGACGATAGCCAATGGGGAACGGGTGTTCAAATTGCGGCGTCGATCCGGCGCGCCCCGGGCGAGCGCCCCGGCCTCGGCGCGGCATTGGCCTTTCGAGCCCTCGCCGCTAGTCTTCCTCCACTGACGATGCAACTCCTCCATACCGGTCTCGGGAGAACGCGATGCGGCGGCGAACGGTCGGCGGGCCAAGGCGGAACGGGCGCGCGCTGGCGCGGGCCGGGGGGGCGGCGCTCCTCGTGGCGGGGTTGTTCGCGGCGGCGCCGCCGCCGGCCTCGGCCGCCGGGGCCGGCCTGCCGGGAGCCTATCTGGCCGCGCGGGCGGCGGCGGCGCGCGAGGATCACGCGGCGGCAGCGCGCTATTTCGCGGAGGCGCTTTCGCGCGACCCCGACAACCTGGCGCTCCGCGACCGGACCTTGACCTACATGCTTCTGATCGGGGACCTGCGCGGCGCGGCCCGGGTGGCCGAACCGCTGCTCAGCGCCGATCCGTCGCACCGTCTCGCCGCCCTGGCGCTGACCGCGGAGGACCTGCGCGCCGCCGAGTTCGACGCCGCGGCGGAGCGCCTGAACGACGATTCGGACGGGATGAACCGGCTCGTCGCCGGTCTCCTCGCGGCCTGGGCCGAGGTCGGCCGCGCCGATCGGGAGGCGATGGAGGCACGCTTCGCGGCGCTCGAGGGCGACGCGATGACGGAGATCTTCGCGACATATCATCTCGGTCTCGCCCGGGCGGCGATGGGCGATCTCGAAGGGGCGCGCGAGGCGCTGTCGGACGCGATGCGCGGCGGCGCCTCGGCCACCGGGCGTCCGGCGCTGGCGCTCGCGGCGGTGCTCGAGATGCTGGATCGTCCGGAGCAGGCGCGGACGATCTACGAAGGCGCGCTCGGGCAGGAGGGCTTCGGGCGCCGCGCGGAGGAGGCGCTGGCGCGCATGGAGCGCGGCGAGAGCGCGAGCCTGCTGGTGCGCAGCGCCCGATCCGGGGCGGCGGAAGCGTTCTTCTCCATCGCCGGGGCGCTCGGGGCGGACCGCAACGCCACGGTGGCGCTGCTCTACGCCCGGCTCGCCACCGCGCTCCGGCCGGAGCTGCACGAGGCGCATCTCCTGATCGGAGAGATCCTCGTCTCCGAAGGACGGCAAGCCGAGGCGGCGTCCGCCTACGCGACGGTGCCGAGGCGCTCGCCGCTCTTCTTCTCGGCCGAGATCGGACGAGCCGACGCGCTGATGGAACTCGGGCGCGAGGACGAGGCGATCGTCGCGCTGAGGGCGGTGGCCGAGGCCGAGAGCGACTCGCTGCGCGCCTGGCTCGCGCTCGCCGGTGCGCAGCGCCGGACCGAGCGCTGGGAGGAGGCGGCAGCGGCCTACGACCGCGCCATCGCCCTGCTCGATCCGGTGGAGGAGCGCCACTGGTCGGTGTTCTACGAGCGCGGCATAGCGCACGAGCGCGCAGGCGACTGGGAACAGGCCGAAGCGGATTTCCTGCGGGCGCTCGAGCTCAGGCCGGAGCAGCCTCTGGTGATGAACTATCTCGGCTACTCGTGGGTCGAGCTTCGCCGCAACCTCGAACGGGCGCAGGCGATGATCGAGAAGGCGGTCGAGCAGCGCCCCGACGACGGCTACATCACGGACAGTCTCGGTTGGGTGCTGTATCGGCTCGACAAGTTCGAGGAGGCGGTCCCGCATCTCGAGCGGGCGGTGGAGCTGAAGCCGACCGACCCGATCATCAACGACCATCTCGGCGACGCGCTCTGGATGGTCGGCCGCAAGCGCGAGGCTCGGTTCCAGTGGCGCCGCGCGCTGTCGTTCGATCCCGAGCCCGAGGATGCGGAGCGCATCCGAAGCAAGCTCGACCGGGGCCTCGACGCGGTGCTGCGCGAGGAGCGGGCGGCCGAGGCCGCCGCCGCGGCCGCGACGACCGAGAGCGACGGCGGGTGAGCCCGCAGGCGGGCCTGATCGTCGAGA
>DATFKM010000483.1:0-2199 GCA_035268645.1 Paracoccaceae bacterium
CGGTCGAAGAACGGAGCGACCTCGAACGGATCCGCCCCCGCCTCCAGCACGGTCTCCGCCAGCGGCCGGTCCGAATAGGCGTCCAGCATCAGACAGTGCAGCGCGAGGCGCCGGTCCTCCTCGAGGAACGCCGCCAGCGCCGCGAGGTCCCGCGTCTCGTGGCGCGGATACACCAGGAACTCGTCCGGATCGACGCAGACGCACCAGCGCCCGGTCCCGTGCCGGCGCAGGAGGTCGTTGCACCACCGCATGCCGAAACCCGCCGCCTTGTAGCTCGCCGCCGTGTGCCAGACCGAGACGTCCTTCTGCCGGTCCGCCCAGTCCATGAAGCCGTCCTCGGAGTCGTTGTCGACGAACAGGAAATGCTTCACGCCGAGCCGTCGGTAGTGCTCCGCGAAGGCCTCCATCCGGAACGCCTCGTTGCGCAGCGTGGCGACGAGGATCACGTCCTTCGCCCCGATCGCGGCGCGGCGGTCCTGCACCAGGCGCAGCTGGCGGCCCGCGCGCCGGTCCTGCCGGGCCAGCCGCAGATAGAGCGCGGGCACCCGCATGGCGTCGGCCACGGCCTTCACGCGGCCCCCTCCCGCGCCGGCGCGCCGGCCGCGTGCCAGTCGGCCCAGGCCGCCTGCAACCCGGCCCTCACCGCCTCGCCGGCCGGCGGCGAGGCCGCGTCGAGCCGCAGCAGCGAGGCCTCGAAGCTCCGCCGCCGCGCGTCGGCCAGACGATCCGGATCGGGCGCCCAGGGCATCGCCAGCAGCGTCGCGCGCGTCGCATCCGTCCCCGCGTCGCCGGGTCCGAGGGCGAGCTGACGCCAGAGGTTGCGCGCCCCCGCCTCGTCGAGCCAGGCCCGCACCCGCGCAACCGGATCCACGCCCAGCCGCGCCGACGGCGGCGAGCCGTGATGCGCCTCGTCCGCGCAGGCGTCGGCGAAGGCGACGAGATCGTCGTCCTCGTCCCCGGTCCGCGGCAGCGCGTTCACCACCACCGCCCGCGGATCGCGCAGCACCGCGCCCAGCAGCGCCGGCGCGTGCAGCGGCGACCAGCCCAGCGCCGTCCGCCCGCCGCCGCGCCCGGCCAGCCGCGCCAGCCACAGCGCCGGATGCATGTCGCGGATGCGCCAGTGCTCCGGGCGCATCCCCTCGAAGACCTCGCGCCCCTCGCCGAGGTCGCACCAGCCGGGCGCGAACGCCTCGCCGAGCGCGACGAGCCCCGCCTCTCCCAGCCGCGCCAGCACCGCCCGCGTGCGCGCCGGCGGGCCGACCACGACCGTATAGGGGGTGCGCGCCCGCCCCAGCACGGCATCCGCCGCCGGCGCCGCCTGCGCCGCGTGGAACGGGCGTCCCGCCATCGGGAAACCCGCCTGCGCGCGCACCTTCAGCGCGTAGTCGGACGTGTCGCGCCCGTCGCGCGCCACCGGCGTCCCGAAGCGCTTCGGCCCCGCCGACGCGAGCTCGAGGCAGGCCGCGCGAAGCCGGGTCGCGCCCGGCGCCGCCTTGCGGAAGAAGAAGGCGTCGAGGCCCATGACGTAATCGAGATGGTCGTCGTGATGGACCACCGGCTTGCCCTTGTCGGTGAACTGGAAATGCGTCAGCCCGCGTCCGAAGATCCGCCGCGCCGGAACCAGCGCGTGCACCAGCGTCTGCACCGCCATCTCGTCCGGGATCCAGACCCGCTCGAAGAACCGCATGCGCTCGGGATGCGCCCGCGCGTAGGCCAGCATCGCCGCGCAGGTCTCCCAGGTCAGGCACCACCACTGGCTGCCGAAGCGCGGCGTCAGCCCCTTCGGGAAACGGCGCGAGACGCCGAGCAGGCGCTGCACCCCCACGCCCGCCCTGTGCAGCCGATACTGGGTCCGGAAGTTGAACGGGAACCACAGCTTCCAGCGCTCCGAGCGGAGGCCGCCGGTGATCCAGGCCTGGTCCTCGACCTCGATGAACTCGGTCTGCGGACGGGCCGAGAGGAAGCGCTCCAGCTGCCCCAGCGGCCGACACGGCAGGCACGCGCCGGAGAGCAGGACCACCCGGTCCGCGGTCCAGTCCCAGGTCCCGGCCATCGCCTCGGCCCGGCGCAGCGCGGCGAGCGGCGCGGCCACCAGCCCCCACTCGCCCCAAGGCGTCGCCACCCGCTCGTCCAGAGCCTCGATCCGCGGCTCGCCCGCCGCGGCGGCGCGGAACGCCTCGACCGGCGCCGCCCCGGCCC
>DATFKM010000484.1:0-2328 GCA_035268645.1 Paracoccaceae bacterium
ATGCGCGAGTTCGACCGCGGCTACTCCGAGGTCACCTTCGCGCGCATCGCCGCCCTCACCGGCGCGCGCGAGGCGGTGATCCACAAGGAGTTCCACCTCTCCTCCGCCGATCCCAAGATCGTCGGCGCGGACGCGGTGCGAAAGCTCGGCCGCACCAACTACGACGTGGCGGACCAGCTCTCCAATCTCGGCATGGAGGCGATCCATCCGCGCGCCGCCAAGACGCTGCGCCAGGCGGGCATTCCGCTGCGCGTCGCCAACGCCTTCGACCCGGGCGATCCCGGCACGCTGATCGACGCCGAACCCGCCGAGGGCCCGCGCGCCGAGATGGTGACGGGCCTGCCCGTCCTCGCCTTCGAGGTGTTCGAGCAGGACATGGTCGGCGTGAAGGGCTACGACGCCCGCATCCTCGAGGCGCTGACGCGCCACAAGGTGCGCATCGTCTCCAAGGCCTCGAACGCCAACTCGGTCGTCCACTACGTCGACGCGCCGCTCAAGACCGTGAAGCGCGCCGCCCGCGACCTCGAGCAGGCGTTCCCCTCGGCCGAGGTGAAGGCCCGCAAGATGGCGCTCGCCAGCGTCATCGGCCGCGATCTGCGCGGCCTCGGCTGCGCCCGCCGCGGGCTCGAGGCGCTCGAGGCCGCCGGCGTCGACGTCCTGGCCCTGCAGGACAACGGCCGCGCGGTGGACGTGCAGTTCCTCGTGCCCTCCGGCTCGCTGGAGGCGGCGGTCAAGGCGCTGCACCGCGAGATCGTGGAGCGCGACGACACACCGGTTCGGCCCGCGGCGGCGCTCACGCCCGCCGTGTGAAGCCGAAGGTCCCGACAGGGAGGGACCGAAGGACCCGTCCCCCAGTCCCACCGGGGGCGGGTCCTTTTTCTCGTCCGGGCGTCCGCGCGTCCTGCGCCCGCCGGCCGATCCTTCAAGCCTGAAACGTCGCCCGGGCCCGCCGCCCCGAAACGGCGCGAAAGCCGCCCGACCTCCTTCAAGCCTGAAGGATCGGAGGTCGAACCGCCCCCGATTCCGCACCGAAACGACGCGGCCGCCGGGCCGTTCCTCTCGTCGCCGCGCCGATCCCGCAGGAACATTCCACGAACGCCCCATCATCGGACCCGACCCATGCGGAACAATACCCGAACCCCGCCCGCGCCCGACCCCGGAACCGCCCGGATCCTCCGCGCCGAAGGCGCCGCCGCCCTCGCCGCCGCGCTCCTCGCCTACGCCCATCTCGGCCTCTCCTGGTGGCTCTTCGCCGCCCTGATCCTGGCCCCGGACCTCGCGATGCTCGGCTATCTGCGCGGCCCCCGCCTCGGCGCCGCGCTCTACAACGCCGCCCACACCTACGTCCTTCCCGTCCTCGTCGGGATCGTCGGCTGGTGGGTCGACTCGCGCCTCGCGCTCGGCGTGGCGCTCATCCTCGTCGCGCATGTCGGCTTCGACAGGGCAATGGGTTACGGCCTGAAGCTCCCGCAGGGCTTCAGGCACACGCATCTCGGCCGGATCGGTCGCGGGGCCGCGCCGGGCGGCCCCTGACCGGCCTCAGCGCTGCGGCTCGACGATGATCTTGCCGGTCGCCTTGCGGTCGGCCAGCGCCCGGATCGCCTGCGGCGCCTCGCCGAGCGAATAGCGCTCGGAGATCAGGGGTTTGATCTTTCCCTCGCGGAGCCAGCCGACCAAGGTCTGCATGTCCTTGCGGAAGCTCTGCGGCTCCTTCGCCAGATACGCCCCCCAGAACACGCCGACCAGCGCCGCGTTCTTCAACAGGCAGAGATTCAACGGAATCTTCGGAATCTCGCCCCCCGCGAAGCCGACCACCAGGTGCCGCCCGCGCCAGCCGATCGAGCGGAAGGCGGGCTCGGCCAGATCGCCCCCGACCGGATCGTAGATCACGTCCGGGCCTTCGGGGCAGATCTCCTTGAGCCGCTTGCGGAGATCGCCCTCCGAATAGTTCAGGAGCTGATCCGCTCCATGCGCCTTGCAGACCGCCAGCTTGTCCTCGGTCGAGGCCGCGGCGATCACCTTCGCCCCGGCGGCCTTGGCGATCTCCACCGCCGCGAGGCCGACGCCGCCCGCCGCGCCCAGCACCAGCACCGTCTCTCCGGCCTTCAGTTCGCCCCGGTCCATCAGCGCATGATACGAGGTCCCGTAGACCATCGGGAACGCCGCCGCGACGTCGAGATCGACCCCCTCCGGCAGCGGCGCGAGGCGGCCGGCGTCGCACACCGCCTCCTCGGCGAAGCCGCCCCAGGAGATCATGCCCATGACCTTGTCGCCGTTGGAGAAACCGCTGACGCCCGGCCCCACGGCGGTGACCACGCCGGCGATGTC
>DATFKM010000485.1:0-4287 GCA_035268645.1 Paracoccaceae bacterium
CCGGGCGGGCGGGCCTCCCGCCCGCCCACCCCGGCCCGCCCGCCCGGCCGGCGCGGCTGGCGGCGCGCCTTCGGCCTCAGGCGTCGGGGTCGAGGACGGGCGGGCGCGGCGCGTGGCGGTCGTGGACGCGGCGCCCTGCGCTCCAGACGGCGCGCACGCAGCGCGAATCGCCGAGCATCTGGAGGGCGAAGAGAAGCTCGGCGGCGCTTTCGGCGCGGGCGGCACGCTGGGCGAGGGCGGGGATCGCGCCGGGCTCGAGCGCGACGAGATCGGCCTCGGCCCCCTCCGCCAGCGTGCCGATGACGCCGCCGAGGCGCATGGCGCGGGCCGAGCCTTCGCTCGCCAGCCAGAGGAGCTGCGCGGGATGCAGCGGGCGGCCGCGGAGCTGCGAGACCTCGTAGGCCGCGCGCATGGTGGCGAGCATGGAGAAGGAGGAGCCGCCGCCGATGTCGGTGGCGAGGCCGACCGCGACGCCCGCCTCGGCCAGCCCCGCCACGTCGCAGAGGCCGGAGCCGATGAAGAGGTTGGAGGTCGGGCAGTGCGCCACCGCCGAGCCGGTGGCGGCGAGGGCGGCGCGCTCCCGCTCGCTCAGGTGGATCGCGTGGCCCATGATCGCGCCGGGGCCGGCGAGGCCGGCGGCCTCGTAGACGGCGAGGTAGTCCTCGGCCTCGGGGAAGAGTTCGCGGACCCAGGCGATCTCCTCGGGCTGCTCGGAGAGGTGGGTCTGCATCAGGCAGTCGGGGCGCGCGCGCCAAAGGGCGCCGGCGGCGGCGAGCTGCTCGCGCGTGGAGGTGGGGGCGAAGCGGGGGCTGATGGCGTAGGAGAGGCGGCCCCGGCCGTGCCAGCGGGCGGCGAGGGCGTCGGACTCGGCGGCGCCGGTCTCGGGGTCGTCGGTGAGGCCCTCGGGCGCGTTGCGGTCCATCAGCACCTTGCCGGCGGCGAGACGGAGACCGCGCGCCTCGGCGGCGGCGAAGATCGCCTCGGCGCTCGAGGCGTGGACGGTGGCGTAGACGCAGGCGCTCGCCGTGCCCTCGGCGAGGATCAGGTCGAGGAAGCGCTCGGCCTGGGCGCGGGCGTAGGCGGGGTCCGCGAAGCGGAGTTCCTCGGGGAAGGTGTAGCGGTTCAGCCAGTCGATCAGGCGGGCGCCCCAGCTCGCGACGATGGCGGTCTGGGGGTAGTGGACGTGGCAGTCGACGAAGGCGGGGAGGATCAGGGCGTCGCCCATGTCCTCCTCGGCGGCGTCGGGGTGCGCGCGGGCGAGGGCGGCGCCGTCGCCGACCTCGGCGATGCGGCCGCCCGCGATCAGCACGCCGCCGCGGGGCAGATCGAGGAGCGCCGCCTCGGGGTCGCCCGCGAAGGGGTCCGAGCGCAGCGCGAGGACGTGCCCGCGGATCAGGCGCCGGTCGGTCGGGATCATGGTCGGTCGCTCCGCTCGCCGGCGCCCGTCGCGTCGCCGGCGGCGAGGGAAGACGCCTCGGGCGGGCGCGTCAACGCCTCCTTGCGGCGGAGTTCGTGGAGGCCGCCACGCGGCCCGGCCGCGCGCGCGCCCCCAAGGGCGGCGCGCCCTGTGGCGGTCGCATCCGACGACGGGCGTCGGGATCCATGGCGGCGCCCGGCGGTCGGCCGGATCGATGCGGAGGGGCGGCCTCGTGCGAATGCAGGTCGGATCCGCCCGACCAAGTGGGAGCGGCACGGTCCGAAGCGATGAGGCGGACGCGTGCGCCTCCGTCGCGCTCGCCCGTGGTCGCGTGGGAAGACGCCGCTGTCGCGCCGAGGCGACGGTCGAAACGCCGTTGCGCCCGCGGCCGTTCCCGGGGCGCGAAGGGTCGCGACCGTCGCGGCGGTGAACGACGCGGGCGGGGCAAGGTCGCTTTGAGCGGGCGAGGAGCGGGATCGCCGCCTGTTCCCCCGCATCGAACGGTCGCGGCGGCGGGCGCCCCACGACGGCGAGAGGGACCAGGCGTCCGGCCCCGGCATCCGATGGATCGGATCGAGCCCGAATCTGCCGGGCCGCATCGTCCACGCTCTGCGGACGACCTCGCTCGGGGGGCGCCATGGGTCTCGGGGCGGCGGGCGACGTGATGGGCGGCGAGGAAGTCGGCGAGCCGATGGTGGTCGTCGCGGCGACGGCGCCGGACGGCGGCGTCCCCTCGTGCGGGTCGTCCGCTCCAGCCGAGCGTCGGCCCGCGGACGGTCCGCCTGGGTAGGTCGGCGCTGGATCGCGCGCTCTCGGAGCCGGCGGTCGAAGACGTGCGGCGTGTCGCGCAGGCCCGACGCCGACCGGCGAACGGGACGCGGTCGTCGGTGAGGGCCGCGCGGATCTCATGCGGCAAGGCTTCGATCAGGGCCCCGAGGCGACGGGCGGCTCGCCGGCGTTGGACGCCCGGCGGGCGAAGACGAACCGGCCTGTCCGGTCGACGGCGACGGAGTGGCGGCGCTCGCCCTCGGCGGCGCGCGGCTCGGCGGGGCCGATGTGGAGGAAGCCGGTCGGATGCCGTTCGAACTTCCGGCTGGCCGGCTTGTCGCCCACCTCGGGCGGGCGGCTGGCGCCACGCCGCTGCAGAGGGCGATGCGGCGACGGACGGCGGCGATCGCGGCGTCCTCGTCCATGCCGAGACCGCTCGATCGCGGCGCCCGCGGTCCCGCTCCGAGAGCGCCGCGCCGCCGTCAGGGTCCGCCGCTTCGCGACCGCCTTCGGAGTCGCGCCATGGGTCCGGCTCGGCTCCGCGATCGTCGCGTCGCCGCCCGCATGGCGTGCTGGGTCGCGGTGCTGCCGAGAGGCGCCCGGCTCATGGCGCACCCCTTCCGTTCGGGGGGAAGGATCGCACCATCGAATCCCGAGACGGCGCCGCCGCCGTCGGCGCGCGCCGAGCAGGCGTGGACCGACGTCCTCGTCATCGTCCGGCCTCGTCCCATGTCTCCGCGGCGGCGAGCCGGGCGCGGGCCGCGACGGGACGGTCGCCTCGCCCGGCGGAAGGGGGGACGCGGGCGCCGCTGCGCCCGCGTCGGGGTCACTGGGGCAGCTGGCCCTCGACGCCTTCGACGTAGAAGTTCATGCCGAGCAGCGTGCCGTCGTCGGCCGTCTCGCCCTCGGCGAGCCAGGGCGTGCCGTCCTGCCTGGCGATGGGACCCGTGAAGGGATGCAGCCGACCGCCGGCGATGGCGATGGCGGCGTCCATCGCCTCCTTGCGGACCTCGAACGGGAGCACGCCGTTGAAGCCGCCGATCTCGGTCATGCCCTCGGCGATGCCGTCCCAGGTGTCGGTCGATTCCCAGGCGCCGTCGAGCGCGGCCTGCACCCGGCGGATGTAGTAGGGGGCCCAGTTGTCGATGATCGAGGAGAGGCGGGCGTTCGGGCCGAACTCCAGCATGTCGGAGGCCTGGCCGAAGGCGTAGACGCCCTTGTCCTCGGCGATGCGCACCGGCGCGGGGCTGTCGGTGTGCTGCATGATCACGTCGGCGCCCTGCTCGATCAGCGCGTTGGCGGCGTCGGCCTCCTTGGCGGGGTCGAACCAGGTGTTCACCCAGACGATCTTGAACCGCACGTCGGGGTTGACCTCGCGCGCGGCGAGGAAGGCGGCGTTGATGCCGCGCACCACCTCGGGGATCGGGAAGGAGGCGATGTAGCCGATGGTGTCCGTCTCGGTCATCCGCCCGGCGATCAGGCCGAGGACGTGGCGCCCCTCGTAGAAACGGCCGGAATAGGTCGAGACGTTGGGCGCGCGCTTGTAGCCGGTGGCGTGCTCGAACATCACGTCGGGGAACTGCTGCGCCGCCTTCAGGGTGGCGTTCATGAAGCCGAAGGAGGTGGTGAAGATCAGGTCGTGGCCGGACTGCGCCATCTGCCGCAGCGCCCGCTCGGCGTCCGGACCCTCGGGCACGCTCTCGAGGAAGGTCGTCTCGACGGCCTCGCCGAAATGCGCCTCGACGGCGAGCCGGCCTTGGTCGTGCTGATAGGACCAGCCGTAGTCGCCGACCGGGCCGACATAGATGAAGCCGATCTTGAGCGGCTCGTCCTGCGCGACCGCGGGCGCGGCGGCGAGGACCAGCGCCGTCAGCGCGGCGAGGGCGGTGCGAAGTCTCATCCTGGTCTCCTGTCCATGTCGTCCGTCCCGGCGCCGAACCGCCGGCGACGGGGGACGATAGCGGCGCGGGCCGGCCGCGCCAATCGTCATGCGGCGCCGCGGCGCCGGCCGGGTTTCGGCTCCGTGGCGCGCGAGGCGCCCGGCGGTCCGGCCGGCGCGAGGCCCCGCGGTTCAGCCGGCGCGACGCGCCCGGCGCGGCGGC
>DATFKM010000486.1:0-2721 GCA_035268645.1 Paracoccaceae bacterium
TGAAGAGGACGGCGAGCTGGCTGCCTTCGGGGAGCTTGTCGCTCTTCCATTCGACGAGGCTCACGACCTCGCCGCTGTCGCCGATCTGACGCAGGCCGGTGATCTCGAAGCCTGCCGGCAGTGCCGCGCCGAGATTCTCCAGCGCGGCGCGGAACTCGGCCGTGCCGTGCAGCACGTCGGTCTGGCCGGGCATCACGAAGATCATGTCGTCGTGATAGTCGGCGATCAGCGCGTCCCAGTCGCCGCGGCCGACGGCCTCCCAGCCGCGCTGCACGGTCTCGGCGTCCCTCGTCATGGCGATCATCCCCTTGCCGCTTACCTTACGTTAACGGAAGCGGGTCGCGACGTCATCTCATTTCGGATCCGGCGGCGGCGCCGCGAGGCCGCGCAAGAGCGCCGCGAGCCCGGCGGCGAGGTCGGCCTCGAAGTCCTTTCGGATCGGCGCGAAATCCGGCCGGGCGAGGATCTCGGCGACGTGGGGCGCCGGGTTGGTGAAGGCCCAGTGCCCGGCGACGAGCGAGAAGGCGAGGCGCGAGGCCAGCGCCCAGCCCTCCGTCCCGACCGAGGGGCAGGCGGCGCGGCCGGCGACGGCGAAGCGCGTGGCGACGGCGAGCAGTTCCGTCTTGATCTCCAGCAGCGCCGGCCCGTCGAACTGCCGCTCCAGCACCGTGGCGAGCAGCCCGGCGAGCGTGCAGAGCCGCGGGCGCGCGGCGAAGCCGGCGGCGATGCGGCGCGCCGTCTCCGCGTATCGCTCGGCGCCGGCGAGCGGGGCGAGGGCGGCCTCGAGTTCGGCCGCCAGATCCTCCAGCTCCACCAGCATGAGGCGGAGCAGGATCTCCTCGCGGCTCGCGAAGTAGCCGTAGACGGCGGACTTCACCATGCCGGCGCGGGCGGCGAGGGCGCCGAGGGTGACGGCCTCGGCCCCGCCTTCGTCCATCAGCGCGGCCGCCGCCGCGATCAGCGCGCGGCGGCGCTCGGCCTTCGCTTCGGGCGAGCGGGCGCGGCGGAAGGTCGGGGCCTCGGTCATTCCCGGGGCAGGGTAGGGGCGTGCGGGTCGCGTCGCAATGGAAGAGAACGGCGTTCTCCTGTTGACGCGAATCGCGGATCGCGCCAGTTAGGCGAACGACGGTCGCTTAAGCGCGGAGGAGATCCCCGATGAGGCTGACGGTGAACGGCGAGGCGCGGGAGGTCGAGGCCGAGCCCGAGATGCCGCTGCTCTGGGCGCTGCGGGATCTCCTGGGGATCCGGGGGCCGAAGTTCGGCTGCGGCGTGGGCGCCTGCGGGGCCTGCACGGTCTGGGTGGACGTCGAGCCGGTGCGGTCCTGCACCTTGCCGCTGGAGGCGGTGTCGGGCGAGGTCGTCACGATCGAGGGGCTCGCCGCGGCCGAGGGGCTGCCGGAGGGGACGCCGCATCCGGTGCAGGCGGCCTGGATCGAGGCGCAGGTGGCGCAGTGCGGCTATTGCCAGGCGGGGCAGATCATGGCGGCCGCCGCCCTGCTGCGCGACGTGCCGCGGCCGAGCGAGGCGGAGGTCGAGGCCGCGATGACCAATCTCTGCCGCTGCGGGACCTATCCGAGGGTGCGCGAGGCGATGGCGCTGGTCGCGGCGCGGGGCCGGACGGACACGGGCGCGCTCGCCCCCGCGAAGAAGGAGGGCTGAGGCATGGGCAGGGTCACGCGGCGGATCTTCCTCGGCCTCGGGGTCGCGGCGGCGGGCGGGCTGGCGGTGGGGACCTGGTGGGTCCGCGCGCCGCACGACAATCCGCTGGAGGACGGGCTGGCGGAGGGGGAGACCACCTTCAACCCCTGGCTCAAGATCGGCGCCGACGGGACGATCACGGTGATCGTGCCGCGCGCCGAGATGGGGCAGGGCGTGACGACGACGCTGGCGGCGCTGGTGGCCGAGGAGCTGGAGGTGTCTTTGGAGGCGGTGACGGTCGAGCCGGGGCCGGCGGATCCCGCCTACCACAACGCCGCGCTGCTCGCGAAGGGCGCGGCGAAGCCCTGGGCGACCGGCTGGACGGCGGAGCTGGCGCGCGCTGCGGCGGGGACGGGCGCGAAGGTGCTGGGGCTGCAGATCACCGGGGGCTCGACCTCCACCATCGACGCCTTCGACAAGATGCGCACGGCCGGCGCGACGGCGCGGGTGCAGCTGATCCGGGCCGCGGCGGCGCGCTGGGGGGTGGAGCCCGCGGGCCTGAGGGCCGAGGACGGCGCCGTGCTCGACCCCGGATCGGACCGGCGGCTGGCCTACGGGGCGCTCGCGGCGGAGGCCGGCGCGCTCGACGCGCCGGACGCGGCGCCGCTGAAGGCGCCGTCCGAATGGCGCCTGCTCGGCCGCTCGCAGCCGCGCGTGGACATGGAGGCGAAGTGCTCCGGCGCGCCGATCTTCGCGATCGACGAGGACCTGCCGGAGATGCTGCACGCCACGGTTCGGATGAGCCCGCGCTACGGCGCCGGGGCCGTGTCGGTCTCTTCCGACGCGGCGCTGAACACGCCGGGGGTGCTGAAGGTCGTGCCGCTCTCGACCGCGTTCGGCGAGGGCTTCGGCGTGATCGCCACGAACACCTGGGCGGCCTTCCGCGGCGCCGAGGCGCTGGAGATCGAATGGGCGCCGGCCGACTATCCGGCCGACGACGCGGCGCAGCGCGCGGCGCTGGCCGAGGGCCTCGCCTCGGGCGAGGGCTTCGAGGCGATGGCGACGGGCGACGCGTCGGCCTTC
>DATFKM010000487.1:0-3072 GCA_035268645.1 Paracoccaceae bacterium
CAGCAGGGTCAGCAGGGCCAGGGCCAGGGGCGGCAGTTCGGCCAGGGCCGGCAGCCCGGCATGGGCGACGGGCAGGACCGGCGACCGGGCGGGCTCGGCGGCGACGCGCAGGAGCAGGAGGCGCTGCGGCGGCTGCTCGAGGATCTGCGCGGCGGACTGCCGGGGGGCCTTTCGCCCGAAGCGGAGCGGTCGCTGGGCGAAGCCGACGAGGCGATGCGCGGCGCCCGCGAAGCGCTCGAGGGCGACGACCCTGGCGAGGCGCTGGACGAGCAGGTCGAGGCGATGGACGCGCTGCGTGAAGGGGCGCGGGAGCTGGGCGAGGCGATGCGGCAACAGGCGCAGCAGGGCCAGGGCGACCGCGCCGGCCGGGGCGATCCCAACGCGCAGGACGAGGGGCGCGACCCGCTCGGCCGTCCGACGGCGAATCGCGGTGCGTTGGAGGGCTCGGACACCGAAGTTCCGGGCGAAGAGGCGCTGAAGCGGGCGCGGGAACTGCTCGACGAGATCCGCAAGCGCTCGGGCGACCGGACGCGGCCGCAGCTGGAGCTGGATTATCTGAGGCGGCTTCTGGAGCGGTTCTGAGCCGATCGACGGCCGCGCGCGTGGGTGCGCGGCGGGCTCGCCACGCGCAGGCGGGCGACGTCGCCGGCGGCGGGCGGGACGGGGGCGCCAAGCGGCGGGGCGTCCATGACAAGGCGTCGGCCTGCGGGGCGCGGCGGCGGAGCGCCGAACATCGGCCATGAGGCGCCTTCCGGCGGACGTCGCGCCACGGCCCCCGGCGGGCGGGTTCCGCCGCCCGGCGCCGCGCGAGCCGTCAGCGGATGCGGTCGATCAGCGGCGACGCCAGGTCCGCGAGACTCGCCACGATGCGGTCCACCGCCGCGCGGCCCTGGTTCACGATATCGGCCCAGCGGTCGAGCCAGGGATAAGCCTCGGGAAAGGCGTCGCCGATGACGGCCGGCTGCAGATAGGCCACGGCGCCGAGGGCCGAGACCAGCAGCGCCAGCAGGAGACCGAGCGCGAAGGCCGCCCCGCCGCGGGAGCGGCCGCGCGGCGCCTCCTCGTCGTCGTAGCTGGCGCCGCGCAGCTCGGCCGAGAGGCTCTGAGCGTCGATGGTCGCGACGCGGTTGCGACGGCGCGGAGCATCGTCCGCCTCGGCACGGTCGCGGGGCGCGACCTCGGCGGCCGGCGTCGTCGGTGCGACGGTGGTGGAGGCGATCGGCGCGACGGGAGCGGGGGATCCCGTCCCCGCGACGTCGGGCGAGCCGCGCCAGGCGGCGGCCCCGGGATCGGTCCCGGCGGCCTCGGGCGCGCGGACGGATGCGGGATCCTCGGCGGCGTCGCGCGCCGGCGACGCTTCGGCCTCTTCCGGGGTCGCTTCGGGGCCGGGCGCCGCGTCGGCGGGCGCATCGGGAGCGGCGGCGGGCGCCGCGCTCTCGTCGCTGCGGCTCCGAAGCGCGGCCATGTCGGCGGCGGCCGCGGCGAGGCCGGGCACCGCGCTGCGCCCGGCGGGATCCGCAACCGGTTCGGCGTCGGGGCCCGGCTGCATCCAGCGCGCGCCGCAGGCGCTGCATTCGACGACACGACCGCCGACGCCGATCTCGGCGTCGGGCGCCTCGTAGACGGCATGGCACGAGGGGCAGGTGACGCGCATCGGACGGCCTCGGCTTGCGCGGCGCCCGGAGGGCGCGGCGCGGTTTCTCGGAAAGCGGCGACGGGGCGACGCCGGCGGAACGTTCGGCCGCAGTCTTAACCCGCCACGAAGGCCCGCGCCAAGCGCCGCGGATTGCTTCAAGGCGGGGGCTCTGCGAAGTTCGCGGCCGGTCGGGCGGGAGCGGAGCGGGATGGCGGCGATCGCGTTCAGAGGGGTGACGTTCGACCGGGGCGGCCGGCGCCTGCTGGAGGGCGCGGACTGGACGCTGGAGCCCGGCGAGATCGCGCTCGCGACGGGCGCCACGGGGGCCGGCAAGAGCGCTTTGCTGGACCTTTGCGCGCTGGAGACGACCCCCGAGGCGGGCGAGATCGAGGTGCTGGGCGCGCGCCGCGCCGACGCCGCGCTGCGCCGGCGGATCGGGCGCGCGGCGCAGGGGCCGGAGCTGATGCCGCATATGAGCGCGGCGGAGAACGTGGCGCTGCCGCTGCGACTCGCGGGGCTCGCCCCCGCGGCGCGGACGGCGCAGGCGGAGGAGCTGCTGGCCTGGCTCGGCCTGCCCCCGGCGCGTGCCGGGGCGCGGCCCGGCGCGCTCTCGGCCGGGGAGCGGCGGCTGACGGCGCTGGCGCGGGCCGCGGCGGGGGGCGGCGACCTGATCCTCCTCGACGAGCCGACGGGCGATCTCGACGACGACGGGACGGAGAAGGTGGCGGAGATGCTGGTCGCGCTCGCGGCGCATGGCGCGGCGGTGGTGGCGGCGACGGGGCACGACGCCTTCGCGCGCCGCCTGCTGCGCCGGCCGGAGGCGCGTCCGCTGAGATTGGAGGCGGGCCGGCTGGTCGGCCGCGGCGCGGCATGAGCTTCGGGGCGCGGATGGCGCGGGCCTGGGCGGAGCGCCGCTCGGCCCCCTGGACGCCGCCCGGTCCGGCGCGGGCGGCGCTGGCGCCCTGCGCGGCGGCGGCGGCGCTGACGATGACGCTGGCGCTGGCGGGCGGCTGGGCGGCGGAGCGCTGGGCCTCGGCCCGCGAGGCGGGGTTCGGGCGCGCGGCGACGGTGGTGCTGGCGGAGGGGAGCGAGGCGGCGATCGCCGCCGCGCGGGAGGTGCTGGAGACGACGCCGGGGATCGCCGCGGTGGCGCCGGCGGCCCCGCCGGAGGAGGCGGAGCAGGGCGTCGCGGTGCTGGCGGTGACGCTGGCCTCGCCGGAGGGGCCGGACGCGGCGGCGCTGAACCTGCGCCTCGGCGCCACGGTTCCGGGCGCCGTCTACGACGATCATGCGGAATGGCGGAGGCCGCTGCTGGCCTCGGCGCGCGCCGGGCGGCGCCTCGGCTGGGGGGCGGCGGCGGCGGCGGCGGTCTCGGGTCTCGCGGTGGCGGCGCGGCTCGGCTGGGCGGCGGGCGCGGAGGCCGGGCCGGCGGCGGC
>DATFKM010000488.1:0-3385 GCA_035268645.1 Paracoccaceae bacterium
CGGCTCGGCGCCGCCGGTGGCGCGCGTCGGCGCCCGGCGCTCGCCGCGGCGGCGCTGACGACGCTGGCGCTGGCGCATCCCGTGATCGGCGCGGGGGACGTGCCGGCGCACCCCGACCTCGTCGGCCGGGTGCTGGTGATCGAGACCGCGCCGGGGATCGATCCGGGCCCGCAGCGCCGCCTGGCCGAGCGGCTCCTGGGGCCCGGCGCGCCGCCCACCGCCCTCGTCGCGGCGGCGGGCGAGGGCTACGACGTCGTGCCCCTGACCGAGGATCGCGCCCATCTCGGGCGCTATCTCGCGGTGCTGTCCGACGCGGTGATGCCGGAGCACGGGCGCCGCCCGGCCGCCGGGCTGGCGCATGCGGAGGCGACGCTGGCGCGCGCCGGCGCCGTCGTGGCGCAGACGGTGTTCCTGCCGGCCGCGGCGCCGCCGGGCGGCGCGGTCGCGGAATCGGCGGGGCGGTCGCTGCGGGTGGTGCTGGCCCATGACGACGCGTTGCGCCGGGCCTGGCGGGAGACGGCCGCGGCCTGGGGCGCCCGCCTCGCCGGGCCCGAGGATCTCGACGCGGTGCGCGGCGACCTCGAGGCGGCGCTGACGGAGGAGGCGGCGACCCGGCTGCCGGGCGGAGCGACCGATCTGCGGCCGTGGCTCGCGGCGGCGGCGGCGGCGTGCTGGCTGGCGCTGTTCCGGCGGAGGGCGGAGGCGTGAGGCTGCGCGCCGCGCTTCTCCTCGGCGGTCTGGCGCTCGCGGTCGGCCTCGGCTGGCTCGTGCCGCGCCTCACCGCGCCCCCGGAGCGCACGGCGGTCGCGATGCGCCTTCTGGAGACGGGCCGGGCGCGGGAGGCGGCGCTCCTGTTCGAGGATCCGGCCTGGCGCGGCATCGCGGAGCACCGGGCCGGACGTCACCGTCGCGCGGCGTCGGCGTTCCTCGTCCGGGAGACGCCGGAGACGCTCTACAACGCCGGCGTCGCCCAGGCGCATGTGCATGAATGGGCCGCGGCGAAGGCGGCGTTCCGCAAGGTGCTGCGCCTCGTGCCCGATCACGCCGACGCGCGGCACAACCTCGCGGTGGTGGAGCGGGCCGAGGCGGCCGAGGCCGAGGCGCTGGCGGCGGCGCGCGGCGAAGGGTCGGGCGAGGGGCCGGCCGCCGGGCGGCGGGAGACGGCGCCGGGCGAGATCGAGGGCGGCGAGCGCCTCGAGGAGGGCGCGGCGCGAGACGGCGAGACCCGCGCCGCGGACGCCCCGAGCGAACGCG
Organism: Paracoccaceae bacterium; assembly: GCA_035268645.1. Lineage (GTDB taxonomy): Bacteria > Pseudomonadota > Alphaproteobacteria > Rhodobacterales > Rhodobacteraceae > Albimonas. The sequence goes on from DATFKM010000488.1 coordinate 1,255, forward strand.
GCGGTCGTTCGGAGGGCGGCGGCCTGCCGGGCGAGACGCAGCGCAGCCCGGACGCCGAGGGCGGGGCGTCCGCGGCGGCCGAGGACGAGGAGGGGCAGGCGCCGGAGGGCGCCACGGCGGCGCTGGCGGCGATCCGGCGCGAGAGCGCGCAGGCGGCGGCGATCCTGCTGCGTCGGATCGAGGACGATCCGGCGCGGGTCCTGGCGGCGCGGCTGCGGGCGGCCTACGCGCTGCGGCATGAGCGGGAGGGCGCCGGAAGATGAGGCGGATCGGCGCCCTGGCGTTGGTCTGGCTGCTGCTCGCGGGGCCGGCGGGGGGGCAGAACACGACGGTGACCATGCCGGATGTTCCGGAACTGTTCGTGGCGCTTTCGCCCGAGTCCGCGACCGCGGCGGGGGTGCGGGTGCAGTCGCAGATCGTGCTTCGGCTGCGCCTCGCCTCGGCCCGGCGGTTCGAGCGGCTGGAGGTTTCGCTGCCCGACGACGTGCCGGGCGCGGAGGTGTTGCGGCTGCACCGGCCCCGGACGCGCGAGGTCCGCTCCTACGCCTCGGACGGTTTCGTGTTCGAGGCCGGCTTCGCGATCTTCCCGCAGCGCAGCGGCGTGCTGGAGATCCCGCCGATCGAGGCCGTCGGCGCCGTCGCGGGCGAGGGCGGCGACGAGGTCCGCTTCGCCGAGCGTTGGCCGGGCGCGCGGATCGAGGTCGCCGGCATCCCCGCCGACTGGGGCGATCGCTGGTGGATGGTGGCCGACAGGGTGGAGATCCGCGAGCGCTGGTCGACGCCGCCCGAGGCGGTGCGCCAGGAGGACGTGCTGCGCCGCGAGGTCACCGTCGTCGCGCATGGCGTTCCGGCCGAGCGGATGGCGCCGCCGGAGTTCGCCCCGGCGCGTCGGGTGCGGGTGACGGAGGCGGGCGGCTTGTCCGAGACCGCGGTCGGGAGCGAGGGGCTGATCGGGACGCTGGTGCGCGCCTGGGACGTGGAGATCGGGGACGCGGCGGTCGTCGACCTGCCGCCGGTCCGGGTCGAATGGTGGGACGCCGCGGCGGACGCCCCGGCGCGCGGCGCCGCGCCGGCGCTGCGGATCGAGCCGCTGCCGGCGGATCGCGAGGCCCTCGCCGCGGCGCTGATGCGCGAGGCGGCGGCGGAGCGGCGGGCCGCACGGCGCGTCGCGCTGACGCTGCTGGGCCTCGCGCTGGCGCCGGCGGCGCTGCTCGGGCTGGTCTGGCTTCGCGCGAGCCTGCCGACGCGCGAGGACCGGCGCCTGCGCGCCGCCTGTCGGGCGGCCACCTCGCCGCTCGAGGTCCTGAGGGCGGTCGAGGCCTGGGCGCGGGCGCGGGGCGGGCGGCCGGATCCGGCGCGCCATCCGGCCGCCGGGAGGGCGCTGCGGCGCCTCGAGACGGCGCTCTTCGGCCCCGAGCGGCTCGGGGGGCCGGCCGAGCCGGACGCCCCCGGTCCCGTCCCCGACTCCGCCGCCGTCGCCGCGGCGATGCTGGCGGCGGCGCGGCGCGAGCGGCTGGCCGCGCTCGGGCGACGGCTCGCGGCGGCGACGGCGGCGGTGCTCGGCCCGCGGGTCGATCTGCCCGGCGGGCGCGCGGGACTGCGCGACGGCTGACGACCCCCCCGGACGGCTTGCCTCGGAGGCGCACGCGGGGGGGCGGGCGCAGGGCTCAGACGTGCGTTGTGCTATAGAATAGGACAAATCGACGGGACGATCGGCGCGAAACGCCGCATGAGGCGCAATCAGGAGGCTGGCGGCGGAGAAAAAGGTGCGGCATGATGTCCGCGACAATTGGAAGCGGCTTCGCGCATAGGTCGAGCCGCGACGAAGGGAGGATCCATGCCCCGGAAACGTACACCGTCTTCGCGTCACGCGACCGAGACCCCCGTGAGTTCCGAGCGTCGCGACGTCCTCATCGGCGCGGCGGCGATGGCCGCCGGGATCGCCGGCTTCGCCCCGGAGCGGGCCGACGCCTCCACCGAGGTCGAGGAGAACGCGGCGCTGCAGCTCGGCGACCGATTCGAGATCGTGCGCGGGCCGATGAAGGGCGAGCTGCTGCGGGCCGACATGCTGACCGCCGGCGAGAAGCCGGTGGAGTGCTTTCCGGTCGACGCGGTCACCGGCGCCGTGCGT
>DATFKM010000489.1:0-2076 GCA_035268645.1 Paracoccaceae bacterium
GGCTTTCGAGCGGGCGCGGACGCTGGCCGAGGGCATCGACGATTCGGGCGAGATGCTGCGCGCGCTCTGGAGCCTCGGCACCGCCAACCTGTTCGCCGGGCGCCATCGGGCGGTGAGCCGGATGGTCGAGGAGGCCGAGCCCATCGTCGAGGCCAACGGCCATCTCGACGCGCGGCTCGCGATCACCGTGGTCAAGGGGATGGTGGCGCTGCATGCGGGGCGCACCCGGGAGGCGGTGCGGCATCTGGAAGAGACGCTCGCCCTCGACAGCCGCCCGGAGAACGATCGGGACCGGGCGCTCTGGTACGGTCAGTCGCCGCGGGTGGAGGCGCTCGGCAATCTGGCTCTGTGCCTGACGCTCGCGGGGGATCCCGCCCGCGCGTCCGCGCTGAGCGAGGCGTCGTTGGCGGAGGCGGAGCGGCTTTCCTACGCGCCGGTGCGGCTGCACGCGCTCGGCATCGCCTGCCAGCGGCACTGGCTGACCGGCGAGCACGACGTCTTCACGCGGCTGGTCGAGGAGTTCGACGGCCTCGCCGAGGCGCAGGACACGCCGCATTGGCGCCTGCTGGGACGGATCTATCGTGCCATGGCGGTCGCGGAATCCCCCGGCTCCGCCGACATCTCCGGGCGGCTGGAGGACTTCGAGGCCGCCGTCTCGGACTATGAGCGCAGCGGCGCTGGGCTGGAACTGCCGCTGTTCCGGCTTGCGCTGGCGCGCACCTGCGCCTTCTTCGGCCGGGCGGCGATGGCGCGCGGACACGCGGCCGAGGTGCTCGAGAGCCGTATCGGCGGCGGGCCCACATGGCTGACGCCGCTGGCGCTGCGCGAGCTGGGCGAGCTGCACCGGGCCGACGGCGACCTCGTCGCGGCCCGCGAGACGTTGGAGCGGGCCATCGCGGCGGCGGGGCGGCACGAGGCGCCCTTGTTCGCCTGCCGGGCGGCGCTCAGCCTCTCGGTAGTGCTGGCCGAGATGGGACGCACCGCCGAGAGCCGGTTGACCGCGCGCAACTACGCCAGCGTCGAGTCGGCGGCGATGATGCTCGGCCTGAGCCCGGCGGTGGCGTCGTGAAGCGAGCGGAAGGCGGCGGGGCCGGGCGCGAGGCCGAAGCGCCGGGGGAGACGGCTCCGAGCGCGCTGCGCCCGGTTCCGGGATCGCGTGGACTGCCGGTGGTCTCCGTCCTTTGGCACACCCTGAATCTGCAGTACGTCGACGGCTGGAAGCGGCATTTCGAGGCGCTGCGCCGGCGCCATCGCCGCAGCGTGTTCCGCGTCGCCGCCTTCGGACGCGCCGTGGCGGTGACGGACGCGACGGCCTTCGCCGTCTTCTCCGACTGGGACGGGCGACTTGAGAAGGAATACGGCTTCGGGCCCTCGGTCACGCCACCTCGTCCCCTGGTGGGGCCCACGACCCCCGGCATCTTTTCCCGCGGCTTCGGCCATTCCGACCCGAAGGCCCTGCATGTCGCGCTTCTCAGGCTGCGGGCGGGGCGCCTCGAGCCGGCGCTGGACCGCGCCATGGATGCGGCGTTCGCGCGCTGGGAGTCGGAGGGCCGCGTGGCGCTCCGCGACGGGATCGAGATCCTGGTCGAGGACTTCCTGCATGACTGGCTGATCGGTTCGGCGCCGGAACGGCCCGTGCTGCGCCCGCTCTACCCCGGCATCTTCGGGCATCGCCTCTGGCGGCTGACCCGCCATTTTCCGGGCTCCGCCTACGCGAGGGCCGAAGCGACGCGCGCGCGGCAGGTGGCGGCCCTCAAGGCCGCGCCCGGCTTCCGGGAGATCCTGGCGCTGCCGGAGGCCGCGCCGCTCGGCGGCGAGGACGCGGTCGCCGGGCAGGTCGCCTTCCTGATGGGCGTGAACTGCTTTCTGGGTCTTCAGAACCTCTTCAAGTCCGTGCTGGGCGAGTTGGCGAGGAACCCCACGGAGGCGGCGGCGCTTCGCGCCGAGGTGGAGGCGGCGCGGGCCGCGGCCGGGGGGCCGCTCGGGCTCGCCGGCACGGCGGCGCTGCCGCGCCTCGACCGCTTCCTCAAGGAGACGCTGCGGCTTCATCCGCCCGTGTTCTTCGTCTACGGCACG
>DATFKM010000490.1:0-3022 GCA_035268645.1 Paracoccaceae bacterium
CGCGCTCGACGCCGCGTCCTCGCATGCGCTGCCTGCGGCGCGCTATGGGGCGGCCGCCCTCCGCGCCCGTCTCACCGACCTCGCCACGCCGGAGGACGCCGCCGCGCTCGAACTCGCGCTGTCGCGCAGCCTCGCCCGCTACGCCGGCGACATGGCCGCGGGGGTGCTGCGCCCGAACCGGGTCGATTCCGAGATCCACGTGTTTCCCCGGCGCCCGGAACCCCGCGAAGCGTTGAACGCCGCCGCCGCGGCCCCGGACTTCGGCGCCTGGCTGGCCTCCCTCGAGCCGCAGGCGCAGGGCTACGACCGCCTTCGCGCCCTCTACGCCGAGCTTGTCGCGCAGGAGCGGGCCGGCGGCTGGCGCGCCCATCTCGGCGACGGCGGCACGCTGCGCCTCGGCGATCGCGGCGAGCGCGTCGCTCGGCTGCGCGAGCGGCTGGCCGAACTCGGCGACACCGCCGCCCCGGCCGAAGATCCAGAGGCCTTCGACGCCCGGCTCGAGGCCACCGTCCGGGCGTTCCAGCGCCGCCACGGCCTGAACGCCGACGGCGTCGTCGGCCGTCGTACCTTCGCCGCCTTGGGCGCCGACGCCGGGGAGCGCCTGCGACAGGTCGCCGTCAACCTCGAGCGCCGACGCTGGGGGCCGCGCATCCTCACGCCGAGGCACGTCATCGCCAACATCCCGGACTACTCGATGCGCTTCGTCGACGGGGAGCGCGTGATGCATTCCGCCCGCGTCGTGGTCGGGCAGCGTCGCCACCGGACGCCGGAGTTCTCGGACGAGATGACCCACATGGTCGTCAATCCGACCTGGCACGTCCCGCGGTCCATCGCGACGGAGGAGATCCTGCCGGAGCTGAAGCAGGATCCCGGCTATCTCGCCGCGCAGAACATGCGGCTCGTCTCGGACATGGGCGTGCCCGCCGACCCCTCCAGCCACGACTTCACGCAGTACAGCGCGGGCTCCTTCCCCTACCGCGTGAAGCAGCGTCCCGGCCCGAGCAACGCGCTCGGACGCGTCAAGTTCATGTTCCCGAACGAGTTCAGCATCTACATGCATGACACGCCGTCGAAGAACCTCTTCCGGCGCGACGGGCGCGCCTTCAGCCATGGCTGCGTGCGCGTCGAGAACCCGTTCGAGTTCGCCTACGCCCTGCTCGAGGGCCAGGTCGACGACCCGGTGGGAACCTTCCACCGCTATCTCGACACCCGGCGCGAAATCTACGTGAACCTCGACCGCCCGGTGCCGGTGCACATCGTCTACCGCACCGCCTGGGTCGAGCCGGACGGGCGGCCGCAGTTCCGCGCCGACGTCTACGGTCGCGACGCGCGGGTCTGGTCTGCGCTGGAGGCCGCGGGGCTCGCCGCCGGCCTCTGAAGCGCGGGGTTCGGGAGCCGGGACAGGACGCGCAGGCGAGGGGATGACCCGGCCCGCGCGGCGCCGTAGACACGAGGGCGACCCGCCCCGTCCGCGCCGGAGAGCCCGCCCCCGTGACCGACATCGCCCTAGCCGACCTCGCCGCTGCGCTCGGGCTCGAACTCGTCGGTGACGGCGCCATCCGCATTCGCCGTCCCGCCCATCCGGCGGAGGCCGGACCCGACGACCTCGCCGTGGCGATGGACCGCCGCTACGGCGACGCTCTCTCGGCCGGCCGGGCCCGGGCCGCGATCCTCTGGCCGGGCGCCGACCCGGCCGAGCACGGCCTCGACGCCGCACTCCTCGCGCCGCGGCCGCGCTACGCGATGGCGGGGCTGACCGCCCATTTCGCGCCGCCGACCGAGGCGGCGCCGGGCGTGCACCCCTCCGCCGTGATCGACCCGAGCGCCGAGCTCGGGCGCGCGGCCTCCGTCGGCCCGCTCGCCGTGATCGGGCCCGGCGCGCGCGTCGGTGCGGGGGCCGTCCTTCTGGCCCATGCCAGCCTCGGCGCGCAGGCCGAGATCGGGTCCGGCACGGTCCTCCATTCCGGCGCGCGCGTGGGCGCCCGCTGCCGCCTCGGCGCCCGCGTTCTCGTCCACCCCAACGCGGTGATCGGCGCCGACGGCTTCTCCTTCACCACGGCCGAGCCCGGCGCCGTCGAGGCCGCCAAGGCCCGCGGCGCCGTCGATACGCCCTCGGATGCCGGCCACGTCCGCATCCACTCCCTCGGGGCGGTCGCGATCGGCGACGACGTGGAGATCGGCGCCGGCGCCACGATCGACCGGGGCACGCTGCGCGACACCGTCGTCGGCGCCGGGACCAAGATCGACAACCAGGTCCAGGTCGGCCACAACGTCCGCATCGGACGGGACTGCCTCATCTGCGCCCAGGTCGGCCTCGCCGGCAGCGCCGAGATCGGCGACCGCGTGGTGCTCGGCGGGAAGGTCGGCGTCGCCGACAACATCCGGATAGGCGAGGATTCCGTGGTGGCCGGCGCCTCGGCCGTGGGCTCGCACGTGCCGGCCCGCAGCGTCATGATGGGCGTGCCCGCCATGCCGCGGGACCGCTTCCGTCGCCTGCACATGGCCCTCGGCCGGCTGCCGCGGATGATGGAGCGTCTGGCCGCGGCGGAGCCCGGGAAGCCCTGAAATTCCGCCTTTCCCCGGTCACGCCGAGACGATATGTGACGCCGACGCAGGACACGCCGGATCCCGCCCGCCTCGGGCGACCGCCAGCCGAGGAGCGCGCCATGGCCGACGCCGCCACCGACGAGGACGTCGCCCGGAAGGTGATCGAGATCATCGCCGAACAGGCCGTGCTCGACCCCTCCGAGGTGCGCATGCAGGCGACCCCGGACGATCTCGGCGTCGACAGTCTCGGCCTCGTCGAGGCCGTGTTCGCGATCGAGGAGGCGTTCGACATCTCCGTGCCCTTCAACGCCAACGACCCGGCCGACAGCGACTTCGACATCTCGAACGTCGGGGCCATCGTCGCCGCCGTTCAGGGTCTCGTGCGCGAGCAGAAGGGCTGAGCCCGCCCATGACCGACCCGGAGGGTCCCCGCGGCCGCCGTGTCGTCGTCACCGGCATGGGGGTCGTCTCCGCG